>FR893351.1 GCA_000433315.1 Firmicutes bacterium CAG:345
CAGAGCGTCGTCTTGTCCGAGTGCCGCCGCTTTTTTAAGATAATAAATATATGCCTTTTTGTCGGGTTCTACCTTATACATACCCGTTTCGCGAACTCTTGCGTACATATAAAGGCTTTCGGGATCGTTGAGGTGAACGCCGTCCAAAAGATATTTCAAACCTTTTTTGTAGTCGTGCGGAACAAACCTGTCGTTGAGATAAACGTAAGCCAAATCAAAGTTGAGCGAACTATCGCCAAGACTCAATCCTTTTTCGTACCACTCTATGGCTTTGGTAACGTTTTTCAGTTCTTCATTGTTTAAATAGATAAAGCCTATCTT
Organism: Firmicutes bacterium CAG:345; assembly: GCA_000433315.1. Lineage (NCBI taxonomy): Bacteria > Bacillati > Bacillota > Firmicutes bacterium CAG:345. Next base: position 322 of record FR893351.1, read on the forward strand.
TTTTGCAACCTCTATATCTCCGAGATAAAAAGCACGCTCGTAATATTTCAACGCATTTTTAACGTTTTCAATCTTAGAATCTTCAATCGGAGTATTGAAATAATACAAATCGCCGAGAGATCTTGCCGCTGCCGCGACACCCAAATCGGAGGCTTTGGCGTAACATTCGATTGCTTTTTGAATATCGATTTTTACATAACCAGTTTCATAGCAAAATCCGAGACGGGCAAAACACTCCGCTTCGCCTTTGTTTGCGCCCTTCTTATAAGCGTCGAACGCTTTTTTGTATTGAGAGCGGTAGCCCCAAGTGTCGCCAAGAACAGTATATGCCAAAACGCCGTTGTCAACGGCTTTTTGATAGTACGTCGTTGCGGTTTTGAAATCGCCGTCATCGGAATACAAATCGCCTAATTTGGCATAATACTGTGGTTTCTTTTTAGCAAGTTTTAAGTACTTTTCTATTTTATCGTTTGAGACGCTCATATCTTTGCATTACCTTTTTATTGATTTCATATTTAAACTATAATTGATTGGTTCTGGATGTTTGTTTTGTAATTTTCCTATAAAATCACAAATAATATCATATAAATTATCTTTTGTATATGCGAGTTTTTCTGGAATAACATCATCATCTGTTATTTTTCCTTTATTGTATTGTTGAGCATATAGTCCACATTCTTTAATATAGTTCATTATTACATAAATTTTTTGTTTTTCATTTTCTGAAAAAATTGGCTGATTTACTAGGTTTTGTGTTATAAATTCACAAAAATGAGTAAACTCTTTATCCCAATTAATATTCCCATTATCTTGTGCTTCACATCGTATTTTTTCTATTTCTCTTAACAATTCACCCTGTAAACAGTTTGATTTACCTTTTAGTGGAACATAATTTTGCCATATATGTTTGCATTCTTCAAAATATTGTTGTTCAAATTCTTTTGATATTAATTCGTTAATTAAATCACTATTTGACATATTTCATTTTCCTTTAAAAAATTTAAAGTCTTATAATTAAATTTCTATATGTTCTATGTTGTTGCTTGACGAACGCCTATAAACCACGATTTCATTGTTGTTTATACTTATAGGTTCTGCTCCTGTAAGAGCACAAATAGCTTTTAGAAAAGTCTTTGCATTATTTTTTGCATTAGGGTGAATGGATATTTTGATTAGTTCATGTAAATCAAGGGCAATAGAAATGTCTAAAATTTCTTTTACGCCAATATCCTTTTTGCTAATTTCCAAAGTTGGTTTTATTTTTAGCGCCATACTTTTCAGGCGTTCACATTGAGAATTTGTAATCATTTTTCTCCCTTAAAGTGTTGTAAATGGTTTTGACGCAATAAGTTTATAGTCATCATCGTGAGTATAAAATTGTTCCATTAGCCAATATATACCATTTGTTCCTTTTTTTAGTTTTTTAGAAAGTTGTTCTTTTGTTATGGGCATAACTTGAAAAATGCTAATGTATTTATGTTTGGAAACAAAGCACTTAACTATGCTTGGAGATTTAAATATTTCTGGTAATAACAATACAGTCCCGCAGTATTTGCCTTTTATTTGCATGTCAATGGCATCGGAAACAGTAATATTTTCTTTTGCATTAAATGCGTATTCAGCTGTAGCCCAGAGCAATGAGTTGAGCGATAACCATTCCGTTTTCTCCTGACTGATTTCGACTTCTGGATCGATAAGCATCATGTATTCGTTGCGTTGATTTGCCTTTCTTCCCCACCCAATATCACGTTCAGGCATTAGGTAGTCGCTAGCACCAATCGTGCATAGTTTCCAAAATGGCATATCTTTTGAGGGCTCAAATACAAGAGTAGTAATTGGCTTCATTTCATTTGATAGAACATTCTTTTTAAGTCTCAAGCAAAAAACAGGCTTTTGCTTAAAAGTCTCAACATAATGGTCATATAATTTTTGTTGTTTCTTGTTACTCGCTTTATAAGCAAATTCTTTTTCATCTAATTCTGGCAAACCAATCACTCCTGTATAGTATTCTAAATATAATGTTATTTTACCACAAAAGGCTCAAAAAAGCTGAAAATGTCGCAAAAAATAGCCATTTTAAGTACAAAAAAAGGCTTGATACACTATTTACTTTGTATCAAACCTATGCTTTTCTTATGGTGGAGATGACGAGAATTGAACTCGTGTCCAAATAAGGCACCATCAAGAAGACTACAGCTTAGTTTGCATAAATTAAGATCTATTAGCTGCAAACGACTGCCAGATCTTGGTGCTGACTAATTCTTATTCTTTATATGTCAGCCTATAAAGAAGCAATCATTCTTAGTTTGCCGTAACCTCTCCGAATGATAGCGAGAAGAGACGACTATGCTGGGCTAAGCCCTGAGCTGCGGAGTTTTAAAAAACTAGCAAGCAGCTGCTGCCATCATGGCAGGAGCATTATTTACATGATAAAGTTTTTTGGCATTTATCTTTTTTTTGGTGATAACGTCACCACTCGGCTGCCTTGTTGACTCATCCTTACCTGTCGAAACCAAAACATCCCCAAGTAGCACTTTCGTGCTCATTAATATTATCACGCATTTTTTTAAAAATCAAACAAAAAATGCCTTTCGGCATTTTCTTTAGTTAAGCTACTTGTGGTATAACAAGATTCCAACCTGGTCTTGCTTTATTTACTACGGCAAGTGATTTATTGAATAACTCTTGTTCTTTTAAAAATCTAGCGTTCTTTAAATCTTTATGAGAAGCTAAATATGCTGCGTATTTATTTACTACTGTTTCGGTATCTTCTTTCATGTTGTTGATAATACCTTCGATGAGAACTGCTGTTCTATACATTGATAATTCACCGCAAGAAACAATACTATTTTGGAAATCTTTCTTTTGTAAAGAATAATAATTTTCAGCTTCGTCAAAACTTTCTGAAGAAAGTAAGATAAATAACTTCTCTGCAATCATTTTAGTTTTTAAATCATCGGTATACCAATCAATATACTTGAAGGTATCTTCTAAAATATTGATGGCTTTATCGATATCATCTTTTAATAAAGCATCCATATATTGATAATATCTGACATGTGATTTGTAATAGCTATCATAATTATCAAATTCAATGATTTCAAGATCTTCACCAAGCAATGAATGACGAATATTTTTCAATTCATTTTCATAAGCTAATAAATCTTCTTTATGAGTTGTCTTAATTAAAATAAAGCAATCATTAACATAATCTAATCGACATGGGAATAATTCATATAAAGCAACGATGAAACCATAACCAATGCCAAATAAGATAGAATAACTGATGATCTTATCACCGGAAAATACCAATAAAGCTAATAATAAAGCTACAACATTGATCAAAATATATCCGACCATACCGCCTAATAAATAACCATAATGGCAAGTCTTTTCTTTTTTCGGAGTCATAACAAGATGGAAATCCAAAATGTTATTAACTTTAAAAGAAACATCATTATCTTTTCCATCATGTTTAAATATTATCGTCATTCCTAAAAACACTACTTTAGTCACTTGGTAACCACCGATTAAACCACCGATTAATTTACCTAATGTATAAAATAAGAAATTAGCAATTAAAGAAACACCGACAACAATAACAATATATAATGTGCTTTGCATTGCCAAAGAGTGTTGTTGCATAACATTGAGATTCAAAGTTCCAAGTCCAAAGATTAATGCTAAATCGATGACAAGCATTATCCAAGAAAAATTAAAATCTAAGAAACTCTTTTTTATTTGCCCGGATTCATTTGTATTTTTTTCCATATTTGTATTGTCTTCTTTCATAAAACCTCACTTTCAGTTCAACAATTATTATAAACTAATTAACAAATTAAATATACTATTTTATCAATAAGGAAGAGGATACTTTCTTGTAAGTTTGAGTGCTCTTTGTTTAGCCTCATCAAGTTTTTCTTCATCATAAGAGTTAGTTAAACATAAATCGATGATGTTTGCAACTTCTACCATATCTTCTTCAACAAAACCTCTTGTCGTACAAGCTGGTGTTCCAAGCCTGATACCCGAAGTAATAAAAGGCTTTTCTGTATCATTTGGAATAGAATTCTTATTAACTGTAATATTGCATTTCCCTAAAACATCCTGAGCCTTTTTACCAGTGATATTAGCATGAGATTTCACATCTACTAACATCAGATGGTTATCGGTACCACCGGAGACTAAATGATAACCTTTTGATACTAATGTCTTAGCTAAAACATCAGCATTTTTTACAATTTGTTTTTGATAATCTTTAAAATCTGGCTTTAAAGCTTCTTCAAAAGCCACAGCTTTAGCCGCAATAACATGCATTAAAGGACCGCCTTGAACTCCAGGAAAAACATTTTTATCAATACTTTTTCCAAGCTCAATATCATTTGCTAAAATTAATCCACCACGAGGACCGCGCAAAGTTTTATGCGTTGTTGAAGAAACAACATGAGCATAAGGAATTGGGCTAGGATGAAGACCAGCAGCAATAAGACCAGCAATATGAGCCATATCAACAAATAAATATGCGCCAACTTCATCAGCGATATGTCTAAATTCTTTAAAATCAATAATTCGTGGATATGCTGAAGCCCCAGCAATTATCATCTTCGGTTGCACTTCTTTAGCATATTTTAAAATTTCATCATAATTAAGTCTTTCAGTTTGAGGATCTAGACCATAAGAAAAGACTTGATAATCTTGACCGCTGAAAGATAAAGCACTACCATGAGATAAATGGCCACCAGCATCAAGTTTCATACCTAGAACTCTGTCACCATGATTTAATAAAGTACGAAATACCGCCATATTAGCCTGAGAACCAGAATGGGGTTGAACATTAGCATATTCGCAGTTGAAAAGTCTTTTTATTCTATCACGTGCTAGATTTTCCACAATATCAACATATTCACATCCGCCATAATATCGATGCCCAGGATAACCTTCCGCATATTTATTTGTCATTATAGAACCTTGTGCTTCTAAAACTGCTTTTGAAACATAATTCTCACTAGCGATCAATTCTATATGATCATCCTGACGAATTCTTTCTTTTCTAATAGCGTCAAAAACTAAAAAATCTACATCTTTTAAATCTTTATCCGATATCATAAAATTCTCCTTTTATAGAGCTGGTTTCAATAAAGAAAGATAATACTCTTTTTCTGTACTAGTAATACCGAAATCTTCCATTGTTTTATTAAATGGTAAAGAATTGATATATTCATCAAATTTATCCAAAGCAACTTTAGGATCATCTTCATCGAAGACAAAATGACCAAATTTCTTTATCTTATCTTTTAATACTTCATAATTTCTTCTCATGAAAGGTCCTAAAAGCCAACTAAGACCTAAACCATGAGCGATTTCAGGATATTTCCCTGAAATTAAATGTTCTACAAAATGACAAGGCATGGAAGTTAATTTACCAAAAGAAGTAAATCCATTATGGGAAACCGAACCCGTTTCCATCATCGCTTTACGCAAATTTTCATCATTTAAATTATTTAACAATTTCGGTGTTAAATCAACAATATTTCTTATGACGCCAAGAGCAAAAAGATCACAGATTTGATAATCTTCAGACTTGCAAAAATATCTTTCAAAGCTATGCGAAATTATATCAACAAGACCACAGCAAGTTTGAAACTCGGAAACACTTTTTGTTAAACTAGCATCTAAAATAGAAAACAATGGATAATTGGTCGGAGAATTAAAGCCACCTTTGAAATTAGTCTTCCGATCTGAAATAACACAGGAAGAAGACATTTCACTACCGCTAGCAGCAATTGTAATTATTGTAGCTAATGGTAAAGCCTTAGTGGGCATAGTTTTCTTTTTATTGAAATCAAGTATATCACCATCATAATAAAAATTATTGGCAACGCTTTTTGCTAAATCCAAAACACTACCACCGCCAACAGCTAATAATAAATCCGGTTTAACTTCTTTTGTTAGATTTAAAGCTTCTTCTGCATTTTTTAAATCCGGATTAGCAGTTATCCCCGAATAAACATAAGTTAGAATATTAGCTTCTTTTAATTTTTTTAAAATATTATCAAGAATACCAGAAGATTTCAAATAAGAACTACCGCATAGTAAAACAACTTTACTAAAGCCATATTTTCTTATCAATATACCTATATTTTCATAACTAGTAAAATAGATATGCGTAGGATTATAAAAATCTATCATAATTTTTCCCCATTATTATTCATATTCGCTGTGCCAATATATTTTGAATAGACAGAATGATCAGGTAAAGCTTTCCTCTTATTAAAGGCAATAAATCTTCTTACCCACTCTTTAACCATACCATCAGTTACCAAGATAAAATGAACTATTTCATAATCTGGAGTAGTAGAAAAACCTTTTTTCATCCAAAGTGAAATAGAAGAGATAAAATTAGCAAAATAGAAACTTAAAATATAATCCATATCATCGGCACTCAAATATTCAACATCAGGAATCCATTTAGTAATTTCCGAACGAAGAATATCTTTTCCAAGCTTTTGGATTTTATCATACAAAACCCCCGCTTGGCTGCTGGTAGCAATATTGGTAAAAATAACTCTATTTGCATAGATGTAATTATATAAATCCATCAACAATTCACGGATATTATTATAAGAACTATTTTTTCTGACATTGACGCCTTCAGCAATAATTATGGACATTAAACAATCATTTAAATCAGCAAAATAATAATAGAAACTCTGTCTTGAAACACCAGCTGTACGGCATAATGTAGCAACACTGATTTCATCATATGGGGTAGTTTTCAACATATTGAGCAAAGTTGAAACTATAATTTTTGAATAATTTCTATTCATAACATCACCGCCATTATTGTACTAAATATTTTTACAATAGTCAAAAAGAGCATCTTAACTGGATGCTCTTTGAATACTTATATAAATTTAATTAAATAGCGAAATCACCATCTTTGAAAATGACAATTTCTTTACCGTTTTTATCAGTACCAATAATCGAAAGATCTTCAGTACCGATCATGAAATCAACATGTTCACGGCTTTGATTTAAACCAGCTTCTTCAAGTTCTTCAACGCTCATTGCTTCACCATTAGAAACACATTCAGCAAAAGAAGCACCCAATGCCAAATGACAAGCCGCATTTTCATCAAATAAAGTATTATAGAAAAGAATATTCATCTCTGAAATTGGAGAATGGAAAGGAACCAAAGCACATTCTCCTAAACGGCAAGATCCTTCATCAAAATCAATGATGCTTTTCAAAGTATCGTAACCGACTTCAGCACCATAATCAACAACCTTACCATTTTCAAATTTGAGGAAGAACTTATCAATTATATTGCCATTATAAGATAAAGCCTTTGAGGAATAGACAATACCATCAACCTTATCTTTATGTGGAGAAGCAAAGACTTCCTCAGTTGGCAAATTAGGAACAAATTCTGAATTATAACGGCTTTGAACAGCATTAGCAGCAGCAAAACGATAATTGTTTGGTAAACCAATAACTAAATCTGTTCCATTCTTACTTTGATAGTGCAAGCTCTTTAATTTCATCTTATTCAAAGCATTAGCATTGCGATTTAAAGTAGCGATATGCTTTTTCCAACTTTCAATTGGAGTATTATCAGCATCGATTCGACAAGCTTTATAGATAGCTTCCCACAAACTTATTTGAGCTTGAGTTGGAGTAGCTTTTGGGAATACTCTTTCCGCCCACTTTTTAGTAGGAACAGCAGCGATACACCAAGCTAATTCATTGTTCATATAAATTTGACGATAAGGGAAAGTAGCCTTATTAAGAGCACTATTATAAGCGGTAACCTTTTCAACACCGACAGAACTATAGATATTAGGATCATTACCTACCAACATAATTCTAGCCATTCCTCTATCAGTATAAGATTTCATAGCCTCAACATCTAAAGGATTAACCTTGGATAATCTTTTGATAGGGGTATGTAACATCTTTTGTTTGATCAATAAAGGATCAGAATAACTAACTTCAATATTTTTAACCTTATGAGCATATAGAGACAAGGTTAAATAATGGACAAATTGTGCCATTTCTACCGATGCAAAAATAACTATGTCTTGATTACTGTTTGCACCTATGCCAACTTCTGCTATCAAGTCAGCATACTTTTTCATCATTTTTACTTTTTTCATTTATTACCTCTTTTTCATTATATAAGATTTTTTTGTATTTTTAATATTAATATAATCAATTGTAACCACTTTCATAAAATATTTTACTATTTTTTATAAAAAACTTTAATTTTTTTGAAAAAATAATAAAAAAACATAATAAACTAATTTTAAGATAAGTTTTTAACAAAAATAAGTATTAACATTATATTTTTATATTAAAAATAAATCAACCATTTAAATAAAGAAATATGCATTTACCGATAATAAATATTTATTTGGTATATTATATATTTTATTAAAAATACATTATAAAAACATAACCATATAATGAGGAATAGTTAATTTGTTTTCGTTTACACCAACATTTCCATCTACAATTTTATAAGCTACTGTTGGTTTATATTTTTCAATAAATCTATTCAAAGACTTTGTTGCCGTATTTCCTGCCTTCACTTCCACAGGAATAACTTCTCCATTTTTTTCTATCAAAAATTCTAATTCATTAGAATCATCTGGCTTGTAATAATATAATTCATATCCATTTTTAACCAAAATTTCTGCAATTATATTCTCATAAATGCCACCCTTAGCATTCCCTTTTATAACATTTTCTAGAACAGCTTTTTTAGTTTCAAATCCATACATAGCACACAATAAGCCAGTATCATTAATATATAATTTGAACTGATTTTCATCAGCATTTGCCATAAGTGGCAAATAGGGTTCATGAATATTATAACAAGGATTGACAATATTGGAATCTTTCAACCATTGAATACTTCCACCATATTTTTTACTTGTCTGTCCTTTCTCAACCGTAGAATATTGAAACTTTGTAATTTCTTTTGCTAATTGTCTAGGAATTGCTTCATAGCATCTACGAACTTTATTTTTTTCAGCACCTTTTGCATGCTTTGAAATATCAAAACGATAATTTTCAAGTATTTTTTCTTGTATTGCAGCTACTTTAGTAAAGTCATGATTTTCAACATAGTCAGCCACAACTTCAGGCATGCCACCAACAACCATATATTCACGAAATAAAGTTTCATATTTTTCATTTAAAGCAAATGGTACTTTTTCTTTATTATCAAAAAGTTCTCTTAAATAAGAAATGCCATTTTCATATCCTTCTGCCCATAAAAATTCTTCAAAATCCAATGAATACATTGTTAAAAACATTTCATAACCAGTAGGAACGGACTCTGGTTCTTCAGTATTTTCATCAGCATCTTCTCCATAAGTTAACCCTAATAAACTTCCTGAAGTAATGACATCAAATCTTCCATCTTCTGCTAAAAATTTTAATGCAGTTCTTGCATTTCCACATGCTTGAATTTCATCTAAAAAAATTAAAGTATTTCCTTTAACAAAATTAACGCCATTTATCATAGCTGACATTCTTTTATAAATGGAATCAGCATCTAAAGATCCGTTAAAAATTTGTTTCAATTCTTGATTTTTAATAAAGTTAATCTCAATAAAACTTTCGTATTCTTTTTTTCCAAACTCACGAATAATATATGTCTTTCCAACTTGCCTTGCACCTTCTACCATAAGACAATTATTTTTATGTGTTCTTTTCCAATCAACAAGTTTTTGATATATTTTTCTTTTTAACATAAGTATCTCCTTTATGTTTAATCAATTACATAATATTTCATTTATTTATGCTTGTCAAACAAAAAAGGAATAAAAACGGATACTCTTTTGTCGAAAAAAGGAATAAAATCCGATATCTGAATACTATAAAAAGGAATAAAAACGGATATACTAAAAATAATAAGTCTATCATTTTCAATTTTCCATATTTATTAAGTGTTTAAGAACATAAAATTTCCATTCACTATTATAAATATAAGCTTTTTTATTGTTTTCACGTATATCATCATCACATTTTGATATTTTTTT
>FR893352.1 GCA_000433315.1 Firmicutes bacterium CAG:345
ACAAACAGCAGTTCGTACATCTTTAGCTATTGCTAATGCTATTGCTAATATCGATGAAAACGATGAATATACTCCTATTGTAACTGCTACATACGTTGCTCCTACACCAGCAGAATAAATAATTTAATCAGTATTAAAAAGGGATGAATATAATGTTCATCCTTTTATTTTGAAAAAAAGCATAGTTACAAATTCAACTATGCTTTTTAATTTATAATTAACTTTTTTTCTTTAATAGCTTTAAGTTCTTCCTGCATTTTTTTAGCAAAAATACATCCGCAATAATTTTGACGATATAAATTATACTTTTTGGCAATTTGTATACCTAGAAGTTGTCCATTTTCCTTTTTAAAATCAGCAACTAAGAATTTAGTAGTTGGATAATCATTTTGTAATCTTAAACCGAGATTATTTAAATAAGAAGAAGGCTTATGGCTAGAGACTGTCATTACGGTTGTATAATATGGAAAATTATTATTATAGGCATATTCATATGCTAATTTGATTCTTAAATCATGACAGACAAGACATCTTTTTCCACCTTCAGGTTCATTTTCTAGTCCTTTTATTGCATCAAGATAAATTTGATGATCATAGGGCATAGTAACAATTGAAATATTGGAACCATTTTCTTTGTTGAATTCATTTATAAATCTTGTCAATTCTTTTAGTCTTAAATCCCATTCTTCAAAAGGAGCAATATTAGGATTGAAATAACCGATAGTAATATCAAAAAAATTATTTAAAAATGTTACAGGATAAGTCGCACAAGGTCCACAGCAAGCGTGGAGAAATAACTTTGGTTTTCCTTGAGAAAAATCTAAAGAATTGACAAATTTTTTTAATTCTTCATGATAATTAATTTTTGGAGTTTCCATAAATAAACATCGCATCACCGAACGAGAAGAAACGATATTTTTCTTCGACGGCATGCTTATATGCATTTAGAATTTGTTCCCTTCCAGCAAGAGCGGAAACAAGCATGACAAGAGTAGATTTAGGAAGATGAAAATTCGTGATTAGAGCGTCAATAGCCATGAATTCAAATCCCGGATAGATAAATAAAGTTGTATCTCCGTGACAGGCTTTAAATTCACCATATTTATGCATGACAGTTTCTAATGTTCTTGTTGATGTTGTTCCAATAGCAATAATTCTTCTACCTTCTTTTTTGGCTAAATTTAAAGAATCAGCAGCTTTTTGATCCATGAAATATTCTTCAGAATGCATAACATGGTCTTTTAGATTATGAACCTTAACAGGTCGGAAAGTTCCTAGTCCAACATGTAGAGTAACGTCGACTACTTCAACTCCCATTTCTTTAATTTTGGCAAAAAGTTCATCTGTAAAATGGAAACCAGCTGTTGGAGCAGCTGCTGAACCTTCAACTTTGGCATAAACTGTTTGATAGCGATCGTTTCCAGTGATCTGCTTTTTAATATAAGGAGGTAAAGGCATTTTTCCTAATTTATCAAGAACTTCATAAAGAATACCTTGATATTCAAGATGGAATATTCTTAGACCTTCATCTTCAACCTTGATACAAGTTGCAACGATTTCAGCATTGTCGCCGATTTCGATAACTGTGCCTTCTTTTACAACTTTAGCATTTCCTACTAGGGCTTCATAGTTATTGATATCACCATCAATTGGATGAAGAAGTAAAATTTCAACATGAGCTTTTGTTTCACGTTTTATACCAAATAATCTTGCTGGAATGACTTTGGTATTATTTCTAACAAGAACATCTCCTTTTTTGAGATAATTTAAAATATCGTAAAAATGTTTATCTTCTAAGGTATGTTCATCTTTGTTCATAACTAAAAGGCGACTATTATCTCTTTTTTCGGCAGGAAATTGAGCAATTAAATCTTCTGGCAAATAATAGTCATATTCGTCGATATTATAAACATCGTAATCAAATTTATTTTCTTTCATTTTAGAATCCTCTTTTGGAGCCGAACAAAGCCATTTTTCTTTCAGAAAATTCTAAGAATTTATCGTTTTTAATAGCTTCTCGCGCTTCTTCCATATTTTTTATTAAAAAACGAAGATTATGAATAGAGCAAAGTCTTTTGCCAAATGTTTCATCACATTTCATCAGATGACGTAAATATGCTTTAGTATAATTTCTACAACAATAGCAATCGCAATTTGGATCTAATGGAGTAAAATCTTCAGCATATTTAGCGTTGAGAATATTGATTCTTCCATTAGATGTCATAAGACTGCCATGACGAGCAATTCTTGTCGGTAAAACACAGTCAAACATATCTACACCTTTAGAAATCCCATCAAAGATCATATCTAAACTTCCTACTCCCATAAGGTAACGTGGCTTGTCGAAAGGAAGATAAGGAACAGTTAATGAAACCATATGGTATTCGACATCTTTAGGTTCTCCAATTGATGTTCCACCGATGGAATAACCATCAAAATTCATTGCGACTAATTTTTCAGCACAATATTTTCTTTCATCAGCAAAGTCCCCGCCTTGAACAATTCCAAATAAAGCTTGATCATCTCTTGTTTTATGATCAAGACCTCTTTTTGCCCAACGCAATGTTCTTTCTACTGAGTTATGCATATATTCTTTTGTACAAGGATATGGAGCGCATTCATCCAAAGACATAATGATATCGGCACCGATTTTTTCTTCAGTTTCAATAACATTTTCAGGGGTGAATAAAATTTTTCTTCCATCTAAATGGGAGCGGAATTCAACACCTTCTTCGGTTAGTTTTCTATTTTTTGATAAAGAGAAAACTTGGAACCCACCACTATCGGTGAGCATAGGCCCATTGTAATTCATAAATTTTTGAACCCCTCCAGCTTTGGCAACAATATCTGGTCCAGGTCTTAAAAATAAGTGATATGTGTTCGCTAAAATAACTCCAGCTCCCATATCTTTTATTTCTTCAGGGCTGAGAGTTTTAACAGTAGCTAAGGTTCCAACAGGCATAAACATTGGAAGTTCTACTGTTCCGTGAGGAGTTACAAGATATCCATATCTTGCCCCACAATTTTTATCTACGTGTAAAATCTTTAATTCAATACTACTCATAACTTTATTATTATACATAATAAAGTTAGAAAAATTAATATTTTTTAAATATTTATAGAATTTAATACATTATTTAAGCTTGTATTTTTAGATTAACAAAAAAAGAAAGAAATGATATACTTTTATATATGGAATTCACAGTAACAAAATTAGATGCAAATCAAAGAATAGATAAATTTTTAAGAAAGGTTCTTCAACAAGCACCTTTGTCTTTTATTTATAAAATGTTTAGACAAAAAGATGTCAAAGTTAATGGAAAAAAAGAAAAAATAGATTATATTTTAAAAGAAAATGATGTTGTTTCTATTTATTTGAAAGAAGATTTATATAATAAATTTCATGAAAATTATCAGGTCAAACCTGTAAAATCAAATATGAATATTTTGTATGAAGATGATAATGTTTGTATAGTTAATAAACCAAAAGGTCTTCTTGTTCATGGAGATGAAGGTGAAAAAAGAATTACTTTACAAAATATTTTTGTTAATTATTTGATAAAGAAGGGAGAATTTGATCCTAAAAATCAAACTGGCTTTTTACCTGGCCCTGTTCATAGGTTAGATCGAAATACTTCTGGTATTGTTATAATGGGAAAAAATCTTCCGACAATGCAAGCTCTTTTTGAACTATTTAGAGAAAAAGAACATATAGAAAAATCTTATTGGGCACTTGTTAAAGGTGATGATATTCCAACTTCAGGAAAAATTGATAAACCACTTATGAAAGATTCTACTAAAGGGAAAGTTAAAGTTGGAAGAATAGAGCAAGGGGCTAAAAAAGCTTTGACTGAGTATAAAGTAGTAAAAAGATATAGTGGCTTTAGTTTAGTTGAAGCAAAATTAATAACAGGAAGAACACATCAATTGCGTGTACATTTTGCTTCTATTGGACATCCAATTGTTGGAGATGGAAAATATGGAGATTTTCTAGTCAATGCAGAATTTGATTCTTTGTATGGTTTAAAAAATCAATTTTTGCATGCTAGAACTTTTGAATTTTTAGATTTAGAAGGAATTCTATCTTATTTATCATATAAAAAAATAGTTGCTCCTCTTCCAGAAATTGAGCAAAAAATATTAGATGGTTTAAAAGCATGACAGGTACTTTGGTTTTTTTGTTGCTTATACCAATAGTTATCAATTATGGTTTAGTGTCTTCAAGAAATCATTTAGTACGTGTTAATTTTTCTTTTTTGGTCGCTTATTTTTTTTCTATAATCTTTTTTTTAGTATTTAAATATACTTCTCTTTCACAAGTCTTTTTAAATTTAGAAAATTGGTATAATTCTTTTGATAATTTTTTTAATCAAAATATAGTTACATCTTTTCCTGTTTTAAAATTCTTTTTGTTTTTGCTTTTATTTTTAATAATAGATATATTTTGGAGAATATTATTGCATTTTATAATGCTTGGAAAAAATCCAGCTTATCTAAATAAAAAAGATAAAATATTTCATTTGGTGAATATAATGATTTATTTTGTTTTTGCCTTTCTTTTAGAATCATATATAATCACTTATTTTTGCATAGATTTGCATTTTGAATTTGGCTTTTTTGAAAAATGGTTTTCTTTAATATATAGGGTGACATTATGACAAATTTAGAGAAATTATATCTTTTTTTATCATATTCAAATCCAACATATGATGATTTAGCTCCTTCATTATATGATAATTTTAAGAAACAAAACTCTTATAAATATTATTTAAAAAGAGTAGAGAAAGCCAAAGAATTAGGAACTAAAAAAGCTGATGAAGTAGTTGAACAACAAAAATTATTAGAAATAGTTCCAAGTTCAATGGAACAATATTTTGTCACTATCAGCAGATTTTATTATTTGAGTACTTTAGCATTTGAAAGATATTATTTAAATCCATTAGCCTTTGAAGGACACAATATCAATATTAAGTCTATTGGAGACATATTGATACCATTTGATAATCATTTAGCAAGTATCAACAATATTATAGAAATCAACGGGTACACAGATGAATATAAAATGAAATGCGTAAAAAATGCCGTTGGTGAGTATGAAAAGGATGCTTTGAATTATATAAATGTCCCTATAAAAAAAGTTCGGTCTTCTTCATCTTCAAAATATATGCTTTCAAAAGAAGCTTTATCTTTGTACTATGCAAAAACTGCTTTTTTTATAATTATCAATGTCTTTTTGCTTATTTTATTTTTTGTTCCTGGAATAAAAGAAGTTTGGAAAACTCCATTTTATGGTGGAACAATAAATATTGTTTCATGGTGGATGTTGATATTGATTATTCTATATGATTATGTTCATGTAGTTTTTTATTCTTATTTTAAAATGATTTGTGAACCTTATTATTACACTAAAAGATATTCATTGTTAAAAGAAAGCGATTTGAATAGAATGGCGGAAAAAGCAGGAAATAAATTAAAGAATCATTTGGAATTGGCGATAAGAAATAAAGTGTTATTAAAAGATGATATTAAATTATTTTCCAGTATTACTGAAAATAAAGTAGATTTATATTCTCTTGAAAAAATCAATAAGAAAATTAATTCTAAATCATATAAAAGACTAGCGGTTTTAAATAATATATTTTTCTTCTTGGTCTTATTAGCTATAATTGCTTATATACTTTTTTTAATTTTCAATAGTCGTTACAATAGTAGTGGAGTAATGTGATGAGTATTATTAGGGGTGTTGAGTACAATAAACTCAATGATTTACTAAAAGATTATGATAAGAGATGGCGTTTGTTTTTCTCTCTTTTAAGTTCGCAAGATAAAGAACTTTGTGAATTCATTAAAACTCAAGATAGAGAAAAATACAATAAAATAATTGAAGTTCCAGTAACTTATAATAAACCAGATGAATATTTATTTAAAATTGCTGCTATAATCAATTCCCATTCAGATTTAATTTATCATGATTATCGCTTTAAAACTATTGAAGAATATGGCAAAAAAATAATAAAATTTTCACCTAAGATTGATGTTTATCTTCGAGATTTATTAAAAAATGGGTTGCTTTTAGAGTATATGAAAAGGCAAAAAATGGACATTGAAAAACCAGCAATGTATAAGAAAATATCTGAGTATATGGATATTGAAAATAAATATGCTAACATAGGATATTTTTTGTGTGGATTTTATTTTAATGGAAATAAAAATATAAAATATAATAGCAAAATATATAAAGATTATAATCACTTTGTCAATTCAATTATCACTGATGAAAACATAAATGAAGTTGCTGATTCTTTTCAAAAAGATTGTTTTATAATCAGTTGGCAAATATCATCTAATAACGATGATCTATCAATTTATGAACGCTTTTTACATGTTATAAATATGTTTGATGAGAAAAAAAGAACATATTTAAAAGAATTGAAAATAGAAAAAAACATTGGTTAATTTTTATTACTATTTAATTGCTTTAAATTATTATAGGCTTTTTTATTCATTAAATATAATCTTTTGCCTTCTTTTTCTAGTACAATGGTAGAATCAATACCATTAGCTAATTCAAATAACTGTTTTATTTTTTTTATTTCTTTGCGCGTTAATTTCATAAATCCCCTTTTTTATTATGGCGTTTTAGCAAAATTATAGTCATTTTAGCTTATATAAAATATGGAAAAACATATTTGTAATAGATGCGGAAATTCTGATCAACGTTTTTTTGGAATAAGAAATGGAGAAATTTACTGCCGTAAATGTTTAATGTTTCAAGGAGAAAAAGCAGATAATTCTTATATACCTAAATCTTGTAAAGCAAATATGAAATTTAAGCTATCTAAAAAGCAAGAAGAAATATCTTTAGGATTAATTGAAAATTTTAAAAATGGAAAAAATGCTTTACTTCATGCGGTAACTGGAGCAGGAAAAACTGAATTATCTTATGGGGTAATTGAATATGCTTTGAGTTTAAAAAAACATGTGGGATTTGCACTTCCAAGAGTTGATATAGTAATTGATCTCTTGCCGAGATTTAAACAAGATTTTAAGGACGATAAAGTAATAGGAGTATATGGAGGGAATCATGAAGAATTAGAAGGAGATATTATAATTTTGACAACGCATCAATTATATAGATATGAAGGTTATTTTGACTTGATAATTCTTGATGAAATTGATGCTTTTCCTTTTAAAAACAATCCGGAGTTAAATTATTTTTTTCGCAAAGCTCTGATCGGAAATTATGTGCTTATGTCGGCAACAGCTACTGAAAAAGACTATTCAATAGTAGAAAATGATAATGGAAAAGTTTTTCTTTTAATGGAAAGATACCATCATTACCCCTTGCCTATTCCAGTGTTTATCAAAGAATCTTCTTTTCCAAAAATTCAAATTTTGAATAAATTATTATTTTATTTTAAAAAGAATAAACCAGTATTTATTTTTGCACCAACAATAAATACTGCTAAAAACTTAGGTCTATTTTTACATTTATTTTTTAAAAATGGAAGATATGTTTCAAGTGAATCTCCTGATCGTAAAAAAATAATATCTGATTTTAAAAAAGGATTTTTGAAATATCTTGTAACTACATCGATTTTAGAAAGAGGAGTTACGGTAAAAGATTTGCAAGTTATAGTTTATTTAGGACATTATGATATTTATGATCAAGCGACATTAGTTCAAATTGCTGGAAGAGTAGGAAGAAAAATAAATGCTGAAAAAGGTGAAGTAATTATTTATGGTAAAAGAGAAACTAGAGAAATTAAAAATGCAATTAAGTTCATTGAAGATTGCAACAAAAAAGCCGGTTTGTAAAATATGCTTCGAAGAATTTATTCCTCAGTCGTTTCAAAATTTTTATGATAATCCAGAAATATGTCCTGCCTGTCGAAAAAAGGTACAAAGAATTTATCATTTTTATAAGATAGAGGGTGTACAAGTAAATGCCCTGTTTTTATATGAAAATCCTTTAGGAGAATGGCTTTTTCAGTATAAAGAGAGCATGGATATTGAATTAAAAAATATATTTTTAAAAGATTTAAATACTATACTTTCATTTATGTATATTGGTTATTATTTGGTTTTAATGCCTAGTTCGAAAGATAATTTAAAAAGGCGTGGGTTTAATCATTTGCTTGAAATATTTAATAATTTAAATATTAAAATGATAGAAGATCTTTTGATAAAAAAAGACAATGTTGACCAAAAAAAGCTAAATAAAAAAGAAAGAGAAAAGCATAAAGATTTCATAGGATCAAATGATTTATTGAGAATATCAGGAAAGAAAATATTATTAGTAGATGATGTAATTTCAACAGGGAATAGTATTAAACAAGCACTGAAAGTTTTAAAAGAAGGAAATCCTAAAAAAATAAAAATATTAATTATTGCTGAAAATAAATAATTTATTTTTTGTCGAATAATAAAAGTATTTATTTATAAAATAGAATTAATCAAAAAGAAAATAAGCGAATAATGTAAGAAAAAGTCAAAAAAAGAAAAATAAAGGAAATAAATGTCGAATTGAATTGATTTATGTAAGATGACAAAATATAAAAAAGATATTAAAGTATAAGTACTTATCAGGAAGTGAGGTAAAAATATGATAGGAAAAGTTAAATGGTTCAATGCACAAAAGGGCTTTGGTTTTATCAACCATGAAAATGATGAAAAGGATATTTTTGTACATTACTCTCAAATTCAAGACACTGGATATAGAACTTTAAATGAAGGTGAAAAAGTTGAATTTGATTTGGTTTCCACAGAACGTGGTGAACAAGCTAGACATGTAGTTAAAATAGATTAAAAATACTTTTTTAGTTTTGCATTTACAAGAATTGCATTAATCTTATTTTTATAAGAATAATGGCAATTCTTTTTTTATAAGTAAATATATATTTTTTCAAAACCTCTTGACAATCATTTCTTTTTTTATTGATAATGAAGATACTTAGAC
>FR893353.1 GCA_000433315.1 Firmicutes bacterium CAG:345
AGCCGACATCGAGGTGCCAAACCGCGTCGTCGAAGTGAACTCTTGGACGCGATCAGCCTGTTATCCCCAGGGTAGCTTTTATCCGTTAAGCGACGGCCATTCCACAATGAAACCGCCTGGTCACTAATCCCTACTTTCGTACCTGCTCGACCTGTGTGTCTCGCAGTCAAGCACCCTTATGCATTTGCGCTCTACGTATGATTTCCGACCATACTGAGGGTACCTTAGGGCGCCTCCGTTACTATTTGGGAGGCGGCCGCCCCAGCCAAACTACCCGCCTAACACTGTCTTCCCTCCCATCCAGGGAGGAAGTTAGAATAACTGTAAATCAAGGGTGGTATTCCAAGGGCGGCTCCATAATAGCTAGCGCCATTACTTCATAGCCTCCCACCTATCCTCTACATGATTTGCAATTACTCAATATTAAGTTGTAGTAAAGCTCCATGGGGTCTTTCCGTCTAGTCGCGGGTAACCGGCATCTTCACCGGTATTAAGATTTCACCGAGTCTGCTGTCGAGACAGCGCCCAAATTATTAAACCATTCGTGCACGTCAGAACTTACCTGACAAGGAATTTCGCTACCTTAGGACCGTTATAGTTACGGCCGCCGTTCACCGGGGCTTCAATTCAAAGCTTTCACCTCTCCTATTAACCTTCCGGCACCGGGCAGGCTTCACCCCATATACATCGTCTTACGACTTAGCATAGAGCTGTGTTTTTGGTAAACAGTTACTTGGGCCTCTTCACTGCGGCTCCTTTTACGGAGCACTTCTTCTCGCTAACTTACGAAGTAATTTTGCAGAGTTCCTTAACAACAGTTATCTCGCTCACCTCAGGATACTCTCCTTGACCACGTGTGTCCGTTCTCGGTACGGGCCGATTGTGCTTAAGCTAGCAGCTTTTCTTGGAAATCGGTATCAGCTACTTCCTACTCAGGTCACCCCTTTCGTACTTCGGTGTTTCACTTGGTGTCGGATTCTAGCCAACAGCTTATCACTATCTCCCCACACTTCCATTCGTGGGTAAACCTAACCGCTTTCGTCACTGCGATCGCACACAACCGGGTTCAGGAATATTAACCTGCTGTCCATCGGCTACGCCTTTCGGCCTCGTCTTAGGTCCCGACTGACCCTGGGTGGACGAACCTAGCCCAGGAAACCTTAGTCAAATGGTGAAGAGGATTCTCACCTTTTATCGTTACTTACGCCGGCATTCTCACTTCCATTCGCTCCACCACTCCTTCCGGTATGGCTTCTATGCTAATGGAACGCTCCCCTACCACATTTCTTTAGAAATATCCGCAACTTCGGTATCGCGCTTAGCCCCGGTAAATTTTCGGCGCGGAGACACTTGACTAGTGAGCTGTTACGCATTCTTTAAATGATGGCTGCCTCTGAGCCAACATCCTAGCTGTTTAAGTATCTCTACATCCTTTAACACTTAGCGCGAATTTAGGGACCTTAGTTGGCGGTCCGGGCTGTTTCCCTTTTGACCATGAAACTTATCTCCCACAGTCTGACTCCCAGAATAAGCATCTCGGAATTCGGAGTTTGATTGAAATTGATACCGCTTGGCGCGGCTCGCTTTCATTCAGTGCTCTACCTCCAAAATGTAGTGTTCTGAGGCTAGCCCTAAAGCTATTTCGAGGAGAACCAGCTATTACCCGACTCGATTGGAATTTCACCACGAGCCACAATTCATCCGCGGTCGTTTCAACGAACGTCGGTTCAGACCTCCATAAGGTTTGACCCTTACTTCATCTTGATCATGGCTAGATCGTCGGGTTTCGGGTCTACATACACATACTGAACGCCCTATTCAGACTCGCTTTCGCTACGGCTCCGGATCTTCTCCTTAACCTCGCATGTATACATAACTCGCCGGCTCATTCTTCAATAGGCACGTCATCAACCTTTAACGGTCTCTGACATCTTGTAAGCATACAGTTTCAGATTCTTTTCACTCCCCTCCCGGGGTTCTTTTCACCTTTCCCTCACGGTACTGGTTCACTATCGGTCACCGAAGAGTATTTAGCCTTACGGAGTGGTCTCCGCTCATTCAGACAGGGTTTCACGTGCCCCGCCCTACTCTGGTAGTTACGACCATGACTCTCTTACGAATACGGGATTTTCACCCTCTTAGATGTGCCATTCCAAACACTTCTTCTTCTTCGTCATGATTCTTTGTAACCCCGAACCCCAATTTCTTGGTTTGGGCTCTTCCGCTTTCGCTCGCCGCTACTGACGGAATCGATTCTCTTTCTTTTCCTCCAGGTACTAAGATGTTTCAATTCCCTGGGTTGCCTTACGGCGGCTATGTATTCACCGCTCGTATGATATGTAGTTAGCATATCGGGTTTCCCCATTCGGACATCTGCGGGTCAAAGTTTACGTCCAACTCGCCGCAGCTTTTCGCAGGTAGTCGCGTCCTTCTTCGTCTTTCGGTGCCTAGGCATCCACTGTACGCCCTTTGTAACTTATTCGCATTTGATAATTATTGTAAGTTATTAGCAATCTTCGTAAAATCTCGTTGATCTTACGACTATTTAGAAAGAACATGATATTCAGTTTTCAAAGAACAATTTGAGAGTTTATTCTCTCAAAACTGAGCAAATTCAGTTTCCAGTTCGGTTTTGAACCTTGGATTATGTTGTAACTGCTTTATTTTTTTCTCCATAGAAAGGAGGTGATCCATCCCCACGTTCTCGTAGGGATACCTTGTTACGACTTAACCCCAATCACCAGTCCTACCTTAGGCGCCGCCCTCCTTACGGTTAGGCTAACGACTTCGAGTATTACCGGCTCTCATGGTGTGACGGGCAGTGTGTACAACGCCCGAGAACGTATTCACCGCAGCGTTGCTGATCTGCGATTACTAGCAATTCCAGCTTCATGAAGTCGAGTTGCAGACTTCAATCCGAATTGAGATCGGCTTTATGGGATTTGCTTCACCTCACAGTGTTGCTTCTCTTTGTACCGACCATTGTAGCACGGGTGTGGCCCAGGGCATAAAGGGCATGCTGATTTGACGTCATCCCCGCCTTCCTCCGGCTTGCGCCGGCAGTCTCTCTAGAGTTCCTAAATTAATAATGGCAACTAAAGACAAGGGTTGCGCTCGTTTGAGGACTTAACCTAACACCTCACGGCACGAGCTGACGACAACCATGCACCACCTGTCACCGCTATAACTATTTCCTTATTTCTAAGGCTTTTAGCGGGATGTCAAGCCCTGGTAAGGTTTTTCGTGTATCGACGAATTAAACCCCATGCTCCACTGCTTGTGCGGGCGCCCGTCAATTCCTTTAAGTTTTATTCTTGCGAACGTAGTACCCAGGCGGAGAACTTAACGCGTTAGCTTCGACACAGAATATCTCCTGCATCAGGTTCTCATCGTTTACGGCGTGGACTACTAGGATATCTAATCCTATTTGCTCCCCACGCTTTCGTGACTGAGCGTCAGTTACGGACTGGTAAGCCGCCTTCGCCTCTGGTGTTCTTCCATATATCTAAGCATTCCACCGCTACATATGGAGTTCCACTTACCTCTCCCGCACTCTAGTTAAATAGTTTCTATAGCGAACAACAGTTGAGCTGTTGCATTTAACCATAGACTTATCTAACCGCCTGCTCACTCTTTACGCCCAGTAATTCCGGATAACGCTTGCCACCTACGTATTACCGCGGCTGCTGGCACGTAGTTAGCCGTGGCTTTCTAGCAAGATACCGTCAAATACAAAGCATTTCCTCTTTATATCTTTCTTCTCTTACCTCAGAATTTTACAATCCGAAGACCTTCATCATTCACGCGGCGTTGCTCGGTCAGGGTTTCCCCCATTGCCGAATACTCCCTACTGCTGCCTCCCGTAGGAGTCTGGACCGTGTCTCAGTTCCAGTGTGGCCGTTCACCCTCTCAGGTCGGCTACGCATCCTCGCCTTGGTGGGCTTTTATCTCACCAACTAGCTAATGCGCCGCAGGTTCATCCCTCAGCGCGGCTTTAAGGCCGCCTTTTATGATCATCACTTCTGTGTTGACCACGTATCCGGCATTAGCTGAAATTTCTTCCAGGTATTCCGGTCTCAGGGGTAGATTCCCAACGTGTTACTCACCCGTTCGCCGCTCGAAAAGTATTGCTACTTTCCTCGCTCGACTTGCATGTATTAGGCACGCCGCCAGCGTTAATCCTGAGCCAGGATCGAACTCTCAAAAAGTTAATCCAGGTTCATTTAAATTACCGTTCTGGTTTTAAAACTCAATTAGTTTTATTGACGTTTTGTGTATCTGAATTCTACTCAGTTTTCAAAGAACAAATTCTTCGTTGACCCCTAACGGCGTCAACTTCAATAGATTACCAACTTCTTCTTCTTTTGTCAATGTTTTT
>FR893354.1 GCA_000433315.1 Firmicutes bacterium CAG:345
TGTGGAAATGATCCTATAAATATGGTTGATTTTAATGTCGATATTAAAAATATGCCTAATGTTATTTTGTGTTGTGCAACATTGAAAATTAAGTGAATATAGTCTAAGAGTAATTTCTATCTTATATAAAAAAACTGAATTTAATTTATTATTTTACAAAATATACATTATATTAATAAAAAACTTGCATATTGATTTTATTTTAACTATAATTAAATAGGTTTTTTTAAAAACAAAAGATTGCGAGGTGATTTTCAATGCCAAAAACCACAGTTCGTGAAAACGAAACTCTCGATGATGCTCTCCGCAGATTTAAAAGACAAGTCAATAAAGCTGGTATCATTTCTGAAGTTAAGAAACACGATTTCTATGTTAAGCCAGGTTTACGTCGTAAGATGAAAGCTGAAGCTGCTCGTCGTAAAGGTCGTTAATTTCTAAATTGATTTATATAAATATCAATTATAAAGGAGATTCCAAATGGATGTTACAGCTAAACTTCAAGAAATCGTCAAGAAAAAATTGAAGAATAAAGAAATAAGACCTGAGGATTCTTTAAAGAGTTTAGGTCTTGATTCTCTCGATAAAGCTGATATCATGATACGCATTGAAGATGAATTCAATATTGAATTTACCGAAGATGAAATGTCATCTATTGATACAGTTGCCAAATTGATTGACACTATCGAAAGCAAATTAAAATAATTAAGTTGATAAGAAATAGATTCGTCTATTTCTTATTTTTTTTTGCATGAAAAAAGGATGAAAACCATTTGATGGCAACATCCTTTTTTATGTTTAATTTACTTCTTTAAAACAAGATTTTCCAATAAATTCTCTCATTAGGGAATTATTTGGAACCATTTCATCTTCTAAATCATCGAAGTATTTTAAGAATTTAACAAGTCTATTGGCAGTTATATAATATGGACTATCGCTTTTAATTTGTTTTAATACAGGAAGAGCATATTTTTTCATTATACAGAGTTCATATGGGAGAAGAGAATTGAAAACATAATCTGCGTTTTCTTGATTCTTATATATCCAACGGAATTCACCTCTTCGAACACTAGGCCACATACTTATTGTTTCTTCAGCGGAAGAATGACGGAATTGGAAATCGCGAACAATTCGGCGAACAAGTCTTAAATCAGTTAATGAAATTGGATTATGATCATCGATATTAATTTGAGCTTGTGGAGCAATATAAATTTTGAATTTTTGATGTTTTGGAATAAGATTTGTTAAATCTTCATTTAAAGCATGAATACCTTCAATGATAATTGGTTGGTCATTTGCTATTTGAATGATTTCTCCTGGTACTTGCTTTCCAAGTTTGAAATCGAATTTTGGAAGTTGAACTTCTTCTCCTTCGATTAAAGAGAGCATTGTTTGGTTAAATAAAGGAACGTCGAGAGCTTGGAGACATTCTAAATCTGGTTCACCATTTTCATCGAGTGGAATTTGATTTTTAGGAAGATAGAAATCATCGATAGAAATTTTTATTGGTTTTACTCCGCGGCTCATCAATTCTAATCTTAGACGATTAGAAAATGTAGTTTTACCGGAAGAAGAAGGACCTGCAATACAAATTAATCTTGCTTGATCAAGATTGCTGACAATCTGTTCTCCAAGTTCCGCTAGCATATTATTATGGTGACTTTCACACATATTGATGAAGTCAATTGCACCATATTTTTTAACGTAGTTATTGATTCCAGCAATGCTATCGATGCCGACTTTTTTAGCCCAAAGGGAAGAAATTTTTAATGTTTTTCCAAAGACAGGAGCATCTTCAAAAACTGGAATTTCACCATTGCATTCAGAGCGGGGATATTGAATTAAAAATCCTGGAGAATATGGTTTGATTATAAATTTATTTAAATAACCTGTGGAAGGAGCCATATATCCATACATGTAATTGAAATATTTTTGACATTGATATAGATGAACTTCTTTATCAGGACGATATTTTAAAGTTTCAATCTTATCAGGGGCATTTTCCATTTCGTAGATTTTTATCGCTTCTTCTTTACTCATTGCTTTTGTTCGTTCAATAGGTAAATCTAATTCGATTAATCTATCGACTTCGTTTTTTATATTTCTTAATACTTTAGTATCTAGACGAATGTTTGAATCGACAAAATAGGCATAAATTGAACGTGAGACGTTATAAGAAAAACGTAAACGTTCATCAGGATAAAGATTATGAGTTGCCATGGCAATGACAAATCTTAAAGTGTTTTGGAAGATATGTGTTGCTTCGAGGTCATTTAAATCGAGAAGATTAATATTATCTGGAGAATTAGGTTTATAATTTAATTCTCTTAAACGGTTATTGACATTGATACAATAAAAACTTTTTTTCATATTATCAGGTAGCATTTCGAGAATTGAGCAACCTTTTTTAAAGTATTCTGGATTGAATTTTTGACTCATAATTACCCTCCTTAGTGGTCTAAGAAATTATATATGATAACGCTTTCATTTTCAAGATTATTTTAAAAAAGGTTGTTTTTTAAATAATTTTGAAAAAATAAATGTTTATCTGGAATTAATAGTGATTAAATAAGTCTTCACTATTTACCTTTAATATTTTATAATTAAAACATGGAAAAAATTGAAGAAAAAGAAAAAAATAATCAAAAAATTAAAAAAAGAATCTGGGAAATCGATTTTTTGCGTGGACTCGCAATTATTCTTATGGTTCTTGATCATTTTACATATGATTTTGCTAGTTTTTATAGTTTCTTTTCTAATTCTAATTCTATAACACCGAATCCTGCTTTTGCTAGCTTTATTAATTTTTGTCAATCTTTTCAGGTATCATCGGTTAGACAAGTTCTCCATTATATTTTTGCTAATTTATTTTTCTTGCTTGTTGGAGTTTCTTCTTGCTTTTCAAAAAATAATTGGAAAAGAGGATTTTTAGTCCTTTTATGTGGACTTGTAATGGATGGCGCGACATTTTTAGCTTATTATGTTACAAATGGAACGGCAGATTTTCGAATGTTATTCAATGTCTTAGTCAGTTTAGGTTGCTGTATTTTAATAACAGCTTTAATTTTGAAATTGCCTTATGAAAAATGGATTTTATTAATATTGGCAATAATAGTTATTGGCCTTGGGATAGGATTTAATTTATATAATCCTCGTTGGATATCTAATCTTGAATTCAAAGATGTCTTTTTGATTTCTGTCGGTCTTAAAGCGTGGGGAAGCGATTGTTTCTCAATTGTTCCTTATATCGGTGCTACTTTTTTAGGTGCTTTTTTAGGAAAGACTATTTATAAAGAAAAAAAATCTATTTTGCCACGATTAGATTCTTTTTGGAATAAACCTGTTTGCTTTGTGGGTAGACATACGATATTTGTCTATTTAGGCCATCAAGTTGTTTTAATTGCAATTTTATTAATTGTCGGTTTATGTTTTGGATATCGTGTTTTTTAGGAGAATAAATGAATACTAGTTATACTATTTATCAAAATTTTTTAGATATTGTTGAAAAGCGAAATAATGCTACAGCTTTATATTATGAAGGAAAATGTATTTCTTTTAACTCTTTAAAAAACAAAGTCAATCGCCTTGCTTATTATTTTGAAGAACAAGGATTGAAAAAAGATGATGTTGTTTTAATTGTTGGTCCGAATACCCCAGAAATAATTGCAGCTTTTTTAGCTTGCAGTCAAAAAGGTTTGATCAGTTATCTTTTAACTCCTTTAGCTAAAGAAAATGTTATCATTGAGGAAGCAAAAAATAAAAATGCTAAAATTATAGTCATTTTATCCGCACTGATGAATAATTATACAAATTTACTTAAAGAAAGATTTAATTTTTTAATAGTATCACCTACGGATTCTTTAAATTGTATTAAGAAAATAGGATTTGATATTTTAAATAAGGAAACTTTAAAAGTATATAAACAAAATAAGCGATTGCCTTCTTATAAAAAAATAAAGAAAATAGATGATAGATATGAAATGTATGATAATAAAAGTGGAAAGATTTATCTTTCTTCTGGTGGAACTTCAGGCAAACCTAAAACCATTGTTTTAAGTGATTTTTCTATTTTGTCACTTATTGATGTTGCTCCGGAAGTTCTTGGTGAAAACATAAAAAAAGAAGTTCAGAGCAAATTTATGTTAGCATGCTTACCAATGTTTCATGGCTTTGGATTAGTCATGGGAATTTTAACTTTGATGTTGCATGGTGGCGCTGATAGTATATTGCCGAAATTTCGTTCTCAGAAAGTTGTAGATCTTATAGAAAAAAACAAGTGCAATATTATCATTGGAGTTCCAGCTATGTTTGAAGCCTTATTGAAAAACAAGAATTTCTATGGTGAAAAATTAAAGAATATCGATATATGTTTTATAGGTGGTGATTTTATTCCACCTTCATTGCTTCAAAGATTTAATAAAAGATTAGAAGAAAATGGATCAAAGGCAAAAGTTTTTGAAGGATATGGTTTAACTGAAACTGTTACAGTTATGAGTGTAAATACTTTCGAAAACAATTGTTTAGGAAGTGTTGGAAAGCCGATAAATAATGTTAAGGTCAAAATTTTAGATGATGATCATAATGTTTTAAATTGTTTTGAAAAAGGAGAAATTGCTATTTCTGGTCCTACTCTGATGAATGGATATTTAGAAGGTGAATCTAATTTTATCGAAATCGATAAAGAAAGATATGTGCTTTCTGGTGATATTGGTTATTTAGACGATGAAGGATTTTTATTTTTTGTTTCCCGAAAGAAAAGAATCATCAAAAAGAAAGGCTACAATATTTTTCCTTTAGAAATTGAAAAATATATATCTTCTTTAGATGAAGTGGAAAATTGCTCTTATCTTTCTAAAAACGGAAATGCTGAAGAAGAAACTTATTTATTTTTAGAAATAAAAAGTCAAGAACAAGAGAATATCAAAAATAAAGTTATCGAACTCATACGAAAAAATGGTCAAGAATATGAAGTTCCTGACCATGTGATTTTCATTGATAAATTTCCTAAAACACCTGTAGGAAAAGTTGATTATCCTAAGCTTTTAGAAAAAATAAATTAATTAAATGCTTTTTCGATATCTTTTTTGACAGCATCAAGTCCTTGATTGCCAGTGAAACGATGTACTAATGTACCATTTTTGAAAAATAAGACAGTTGGGATAGCATAAACGCCAAATTGCATAGCGACTTCATCGCAATCATCGATATTGATTTTTATAAATGAGATATGTGGGTAACTCATACTTGCTTCATCTAAGGTAGGAGAAAGCATTTTGCATGGACCACACCAAGTAGCATATAAATCACAAACAACTAAATTGTTTTTTTTGATAAATTTATCAAATTCATCAATATTTTTTATTTCTGTAATCATAATTATACCTCTTTCTTTTAGTATATCAATATTTAAAAATCTTTCAAATCAAATGCTTATTAAATAGGCGATAATTCCTAAAATTGCTACATGTAAAGGATAATAGACATAGAAGGCGTATTTTGTAAATTTATGTTCGTATCCTTTTTTTCCGTTGAAGAAAATGAAAAATATTCCAGCTAAACAGCACCAGCTTTGAATATTATAAGAAAAAGGAATTAATGGCAAAGTGTAGTTGATGCGATAAAGAAGATAAAATATAGCTCCATGTAGAATCAAAATCATCAAACTATAATAATTTCGATAACGTCTTTGATATATTTCGATAAGCAAATCTTCATTGACATTATTTTTGTGAGCAAGTTGCTTTAAAGTATAAGGAACAAGTTCATATATTAAGAAAATAGCAAGATACATGGTTATTCCATAAAATCCATATTCGCAATTAATATATGGTGAAAAGATATTTTCAAATGAAGCCATCGTCGCATAGGCGAAAGGGAATACTGCCAAAAGAGAATAATAATCTTTTCTTCGAATCAGTGTTGCACAAAGAGATCCTAATCCTAAAAGGGTAAAGACATTGCCTATCATAATCTGATTTAAAAACAATTTGGAAATTGTATATAATACGATATCCATTATAAAACCGAGGATGATTAAAGTTAAGCTATATTTATATGGATTTTTAGAATGGTAAATGCCATCAACACTTAAAAAAATGAATAGTGGAAGTGCTAGACGACCGATTGAGCGGACGATAATTAAAGAGTTTCCTGAAAGAAAAAACATACCTATATGATCTAAAGTCATAAAGATAGCGGCGATTATTTTCAGCTCAAAAGAGTTTAAAAAGAGAAAGGACTTTTTTTTCATATTTTTACATCAAGAGAATGATAAGTGTTGCCATAAGATTATTTATAAAATGAATAGCGATTGAAGGAATACCATTTTCTGTTCTGGAATAAAGGTAGGCGAATACTAAGCCAGCAAAGATATATGAAGGAAGATTGACAATTTCTACTAAGAATTCATCCATGCTTTTAAAGAAGAAATTGAAATGGATGAGACCGAAAACAAGACCGGAGACGATAATTCCTAAAACTTTTCTTTTTTCACCGAAAAGAGAAACAAGTCCGAATCTATAGGAAAATTCTTCAGCGATAGGAGCAAGAAGAGCAGTGGTAATAATCATCATAGCTGGATATTTTTGAACAAGTTCGACAACTAGTTGTTGATTGTCATTTCCTTGATTAGGAAGAATGAGCGAAGATATAGTACTTAATAAGTTGGATCCAAAAAGATAAATTATAAAGCATATAAAGCATATCGCTAAAGCGTATCCGATATTTGCCATGCGATTTTTAAAGAAGCCTTGACGCAATTCGGGAATAAATAATACAAAGCCTAAATATATTAAAACGATAATGGATTCACTGATGAATGTGGAAACAGCATTAATATAGGAAGTATCGGTATTGAACTGCATTATAATTCGAGCGATGATAATCCCGATGATTTGATAACCGACTACATGCAATAAGAAAAATGTTAGGGCTAATATTTTTTTCTGTGACAGATAATTAAAAATAGTTTGACTACTGAAATTGTTATAGCCATTGGATTCAGTGTTTTTTAAAGAAAAAAGATCAAAGCCATGTCCCATTATGATACCTTCCTTAATAAATAATATATATAAATACTTGTTCTTTAATACATCTACATAATATAAAATAAGTATATATTATTTAAAAATATTCGACAACTAAATAAATTTAAATTATAATTGAGATACAAAAGAGGTGATAATAATATATGACGACAGATTTAGCGCTTATAATTGTTTTTGCAGTAATTATTATAGCTTTAATTATTTCTTCTTTAATCGGCTTATGGAAGGGCTGCTGGAAGACTGGATTTAAAATGATATTTAGAATTATTTTATTTATCGTTTTAATTTTTACTGCCCAACCTATAACAAACTTTTTCAGCACAATTAATTTTCAAACAACTTTTGGAGCTGATTTTCAGATAGAGGGAATTCAGTTCACTTCTTTAAATGATTTCTTAATCAATATTTTAATGGAAAAAGGAAATATTTCACCTGTTACTGGGCAAAGTTTATATGCCACTTGTGAAGCTTTGGCACATTCGATTTTATCGTTTGCTTTCTTCTTTATCCTTGCAATACTAGCTTGGCTTTTTGGATCCTTGTTAGGCGCTTTATTTTATCATGTACTATTTAAACATCTCATTCCTTCTAATGTTAGCAAAGAGAAAAAAGTTCGTTGGCTTGGAATGATATTTGGTTTGGTCGATGGTTTAGTTTGTTTAGTTATGATTATTTCTCCTCTATCTTCTTTAGGAACTGTTGTTATAAATAATCGTGACACTTTTAGTACAATGGAAAAAAATGGTGTTATAAGTGAGGAATCTTATACATATATCGATGGTACTTTAACTTCATATGAAAATTCTATATTAGGAAAAACTTTCTCAGCAATCTATCCTTTTACAGATAGTATTATGAATGGTGTTGTAACTGTTAATGTCCATGGGGCAAATTTAAATTTTTATCGTGAAATCGATAGTCTTTTAACGTTTATAACTCCATTTTTCGACAATGTTGAAAATCTTGATAATCAACAATTTAAATTAGCATCTTTGATCTCCAAAGAAAATGTTAAAAATATGTTGTATTTAATATCTGATAATCAACTTGTTATAACTTTAATTCCTGCCCTTATATTAATGGGAGATGAAATGGCTAATAATCCGACTTTCTCTAGCATTATCAGCAAAATGAATCTCAATGAAATTGATTGGAAGGATAATATTGTTGCCATCGGAGATTTTTATGGGAGAGTATATGATACAGGTATTTTGGATAGCACTCCGGAAATCGGTACGATACAGGATATAGTTTTTGAATTGGATTACAATAAAATTGATGATTATGCTAGCAGCATTAATACGGTTACGGAGATTCCAATTATCAATGATAATTTAGCATTGATAATGTCGATATCTGGTAAAATGATCAATCAACAATTAGGCATCAGTGTTTTACCAGAAAATGTTGAAGATTATGAAGATATCAATTGGGGAAATGAACTTCTTACTTTGACATCTTCGGCTGTAAAACTCATAAAATCTTTGGGACTCGATACATTAGATTTAGGAAGTGTTAATTACCAAGATAAAATAAATTCCGCATTAAATGATCCAGAAAAATTAGCTGTGATCAAAGAAGCTATTTGCGGTGATGAAGAAAAAAATGTTAAGGGTTTATTGAATTTGCAGATTATAGATAAAGTTAATTTAACTAATCTTTTCTATACTACAATTACATCTATAGACCAATTAAAAGGTTATATCGATCTCAATGATATTAAGGCTTTGATGGTCGATTTGAAATTGGAAAATGAAATCGGTGCATTGCTTGATATTGCAGGATGTGCATTAGATCTTCCAAAAAATGATGAAGGTGTGATTTCTTTTGATTTTTCAAGCAAAGAACAATGCGACATTTTGTCCAATCTGGTTGATAAAGCTGAAAAGAGTACGATAATTTCTTCTATTTTCCCAAGAATTGTTAGAGGAATATTTGAATCTAATAAAAATATTAATCTATATGGCTTCAATTATGAAAACTTTAATTTTGAATTTTCAACAACTAAAGAATTGACAGTAGAACTTAAGAAGATAATCAATGTCTTACCTGATGTCAGCAGTTTAGCTAATGCTGCAGGAGATAATTTGAATTTAGCTGAACTTGATACTGCAGTTTTAAAGAATGTTTTAAATGTTGTCTATAATTCAAAAATATTAAATCCTGATCATCGCTTAGATGGTACAGGTGGAGCAAATGATGTCGTTGCTAATTATAATTTCCAACAGTTAGTACAGACATTATTTGAAATGGATGATATCAAAAATATGGGATTTGTTGTTCCTGATAATCTCGGTTCTATCATGTGGAATGATGAATTGGATGCCTCAGGAAACATCGTTGAAAAAGGTGAGATTTCTAAACTTATCGATATTATCGACTATCTTAAAGGTGATGGTTCTTTCTTATTAAATGATGATTTCAGCATTGATCAAATATCGGGAAAAGATGTTGAAAAAATAGTCGATTTAATTTCTTCAAGTGAATTATTTTCTCCATCTTTAAAAGGAATTTTAGAAAATAAAATAAGCCCGATGTTTAATGATTTAGGACTTGAAATTTCTTTTGCTAATGTTGATAACTATCAAGATGAAGCATCGCATTTAGGAAAGATATTAGATCTTTTAAAGATAATTGCTAAAAATGATGAAGGTGTAATCGATTTTGAAAATGTCGATTGGTTGAATGTCGATAGGGATTACTTAAATGGCATATTGACAGAGATGGAAAGCTCAAAACTTTTTGGTATCGTGGTAGATCAAAATGGTCAATATGTTGATATATTTGGTAAAAATTTATTTACGTTATTATCGAAAGCAGATTTATCTACTCTTCTTCCTAATTTAGAAGAATCTTCGTTCCAATCAATAAATAGTAAAGATGGTTCAAAAAAATGGGAATGGTCTGAAACAATTAAAGAGTTAAGCAAAGATGAATACTTATTTAATGTTACTACCGAGGGGGAAATATATAATATCATTCAAGTTTTAACTGCGGTTGATAGTTCTTTAATTGATGATATCAATAATGGAAGATATGATACGATTAAACTTTATAATGTTATAGAAAAAGTTTTAGATACTAATACAATTGCTTCTTTTGTTCCTTCACTTATCAAAAAGGTTGTTGAAGATATTGAACCGATAGTTATTGATTCTGATAATTCTATTGATTTAAAAGAAATAAATCTTGATGTTTTTGAAAAGATGGACAAAGAAGAGAAAAAATCTGAAATTAAGAAATTATTGGATATCTATGATAAAAAAGATGAATTGACAAATGCGGTTTCTAATCTTTTTTCAATGAGTGATAATGATATTTTAAATCTCAAAGATACGCTTGATGATTTTGCTTCTTTAAAGATATTTAATACGCCAAAAGATGGAAATTATTATTCTTTATTCGATGAGAGTTACGCTTCATTATTTAATAGTTTAGGAGTTGATAAATTAGTAACTAATGTCGATGATAAAGCAAAAAGCAAAAAGGCGATGCTAATAGTAATTGCCGATATCGACAATTGGACAGGGGAAAATGGAGAAAATCAAAAGATAATTGATCTATTTACCTTAATAAATCATTTGAATATCGATGAATCTTCTTTAAATAACCCTTCTTCTTTAGAGCCATCTTCTATAAAAGAAATTTTGTATTCGTTTAATAATTCCGCACTTTTACATCGCGGTGTCAGCAAATTGATTCAGCAGGTATTTAAAGGGGTTGGAATAGAAAATTTAATTGCTGTAGAAGGAAAAATATATTATCCAATTAAATATTTTGTCCATTTGAAAACCTCAGATGAAGATTTGTCTTATTGGAAAAATGAAATCGATTATTTATTCAATTTGGTTGAAATTCTTTATGACGATACAAATAAGACTTATCTTGATACAAGTACTTTAGATTTTTCCTCCAATAATATTTCTGATATCATTGTTAATTTGGATCATATAGATTTATTAAAAGATAACAAAGAATATATAATCTATAATTTCTTAAAATCTTTCCCGGGTGTTTTCGATTATATCCGTGATGTTCAAGTGAGCTATGGAAATAGTAAAGCGGCTAGAATTAAAAAATTATTCTTTCCATTAGATCATTCTGATGAAGATTTGATTTTGCAGACTT
The DNA here is from genome assembly GCA_000433315.1 of Firmicutes bacterium CAG:345. Lineage (NCBI taxonomy): Bacteria > Bacillati > Bacillota > Firmicutes bacterium CAG:345. The sequence continues at coordinate 11,172 of FR893354.1, forward strand.
CTTTGCTTTCTTCATTTATCGGCGACCTTTCTGACAATTTGAACAAATCATTTGATGATAAATCAAATCTTGTTTCCGATGAACTCGCTTATAGTTTTATAAGAAAAACCATGAAGGCTAATACTAAAAATAGTTCGGGCATATTGGAAGTTAGTTCGATTGATCGTTCTTTATTTGCTAGTGAATTCATCACTAATTTCTTATATAAAGGATTATTAGAAGCTGTTGATAATAGTTCTTATAGCGATAAAGAAACGATGAAAGAAAATGTTAAAACTTTGATTTACGCTTATGATGAACTAGGCAATGAATATAAAAATATCAATGTTGTTGAAGCTAGAGGAATACAAGGTCTTTTAAAAATAGCTGCAATTGATTTTAATGATTTCGCTGCTTCAAGCAGTGCATTAATTGAAGCCTTTAAATATATGGGGCAAATCGATGATGATATTAATACATTAAAAGGAAGTACAATGAGCGAAGATGATGCAATGCTCATTTATACTCATAATAAGTATTATTCATCTAGCTTTGCAAATCGCAAGAATAATTCTCAAATTGCATTGCTACTTGTTGAAATTTATCTTCCTGATACTGCAAAAACTTTTATTAATTACCTATATGATTATGATCCTAAATTTACTTATGAATATAAATTTGGAGATGAACAATTTGTATTTGGAGAATTTGCTAAGGCTCTTGAAAATTACTATTCAGCATAATTTTTAATATTTATGTAATACTAAGATTGGTGATAATATGAAATTTATTCCATTCTTAGTATTTTTTTGTTTAGCACAAATATCTTCTCCGAAAACGATATACAATCATTTTGTAACGGAAAAAAAGGAAGTAGCACTGACTTTTGATGATGGTCCGTATAAAGAATCCACCGAAAAAGTATTGAATATACTTCGAAATGAGAATGTCAAAGCTACATTCTTTGTTTTAGGAGAAAGTGTTGAAAAAAATAAACCAACACTCAAAAAAATAGCTAGTGAAGGACATTCAATAGGTCTTCATAGTTTTTCACATCCTAATTTTCATAAGATGAGTTATAAAGAAATAAAAAATGAAATTATTAAAAATCAAGCGATTATTAAAGATACATTGGGTTATTCGCCAAAAATTATCAGGCCACCTTATGGAATTATTACCAATAATTTCTTAAATGTCAGCATAGATTTGGATTTAACTATTTATACTTGGAGCGATGATAGCTTTGATTGGAAAAAAGGAAATTCTCCGCAAGATATTGTTGAAAACGTTTTAAAAAAAGTTAAACCAGGACAAATAATTTTAATGCATGATAAAAGTGCTAACTCAAGTAATTCTATAAAGGCTTTGCCTATAATTATAAAAAAATTAAAAAGCAAGGGATATTCTTTTGTAACATTATCAATAAGAAAATAAATCTATCTTTTAAAGAAAATAAAAGATATAATTATATTACAAGTTTTCTTGTGTAGAATTGAGGTTTTATGGCAGAAGAATGTAATAATGAATGCTCTGGTTGCCCTTCATCGGGCAATTGCAGCAAAGAAATAAAAAAATTATCAATGCAACCGGGATGTTCAGCTAAAAAGATAATTGGAATTGTCTCTGGTAAAGGTGGCGTTGGAAAAAGCTTTGTCACTGCTTATCTTGCTGTTCTTTTAGCAAGAAAAGGAAAAAAAGTTGGTATTTTAGATGGAGATATTACCGGTCCGAGTATTCCTTTTACATATGGAATGAAAGATAAAGCTTTGGCTACTGAAAGCGCAATTTTACCCCGTGCTAGTAAAAAAGAAGGAATAAAAATTATTTCTAGCAATATGTTATTAGACAATGAAGAAGATCCGATTTGTTGGCGTGGACCGATGATAGGGTCTTTGGTGCAACAGTTTTATACTGATGTATATTGGGAAGAACTAGACTATCTTTTAATAGATATGCCACCTGGAACATCAGATGTTGCTTTAACAGCATTTCAAAGTATGAGAATAGATTCTTTAGTCTTGGTTGCTACTCCGCAAAATCTTGTAAAAATGATCGTGGAAAAGGCAGCTAAAATGGCTAGTTTAATGAATATTAAAATCGGTGCAATTGTCACCAATATGAGTTATGTAATTTGCCCAGATTGCGGAAAAAGAATAAATATTTATGGCGATAGTAAAATCAATTCTCTTTCTGAAGAATATGATATACCAGTCAGTGTTGAAGTTCCTTTTGATAGTCAACTGCGCAAGTTTGTCGATGAAGGAAATATCGAGAATTTAGATGTAAATTATCTTGATTCTTTAGCTGAATTTTATTTAAAGGATTAATTATGGATAAAAAGGAAGAATTCTTAACCATTTTTCGTGAACTTGAAGAAGAAATTGTAAAAATATCTGGCCTTGATGAAGGTTATGTTTCTTTTAATCGTGCATTAAATGAAATTCATTCAAAAAGACTTGATCCGATTATTGCCAGCGATGATGCTTATGAATTCTTAAAATCGGCTTTGGACTTACGAAATATACTTTCTCATAGAAATGATGTAGCAGAACCGACAGATATTTTTTTAGAAAGATTTAAAAAGCTTAGCAAGAATATTATTTATCCTAAAAAACTGATAGATATTGCAACAAAGGGAAAAAATCTTGTTATTGCTTATCCTGAAGATAAGGTTATTACGATTGTGAAAATGATGTCTTCCAATATGATTTCCCATGTTCCTGTTTATGATGAAGAGGGTTTGTTTTTGGGAGTGTTTTCTCGAGTGAGTTTTTTTGAATTTTTTTCTAAAAATTCTAAAATTCAAATATGTGAAAACACAACAATTGCAGATATTATTGATTCTATCAATATCAACAATAACACCAATGAACTTTATCTTTTTGCATCAATTAATAATTATGTCATCGATTTTTATAACCATATGAATAAAACTAAAAAAGAAGATCGAAGATTGTCAGCTATTTTCTTGACAAAAAATGGTAAAAAAAGTGAGCCGCTTCTAGGAATAGTTACTCAGACAGATATATTGAAGATGATTTTAGAAGAAACGAACTGATATCGGATTAAAATTTAATTCTGGATGAAAAGTCCAGAATTTTTTTATAAAAAAAATTCGCTTTCGCGAACTTAATTTTTAAGAAATAATGGTGACCCAGGAGAGACTCGAACTCCCGGCCCACAGCTTAGAAGGCTGTTGCTCTATCCAGCTGAGCTACTGGGCCACGTGCTTATATACTTTAGACCATTATTGAAAAAAATTCAAGTGTTAATTTAATTTTGAATGAAATTTTTATATTATTTTTTATATAATATGATATTATATGTAGGAAACTAACTGAGGTAAAGAAATAAGTATTATGAAAAAAATTATAAAAGCATTGTTTACGATAGTTTGTTTAAGCACTTTGTCTTCATGTACATTGCGCTGGGATTTTTCGATTGCTAGTCCTAATACTTCAGTTTCTTCTCTTCCTACGTTAGAAAAAGAAACAGCTCAGCAATCTCAATTCCAATCAATTGTTGGGGAAGGAATTGGGGTTCATTATATGCCATCTATTGGAAATCCGCATATTTTAGTAATTCCTGTTGATTTTTCAGACTATACATTCCAAAGATATGGGGTAACAAATGAGCAGGCTAAAGAAAGAATAAATGATGCTTTTTTCGGTGAAAGAAATGATGGTGATTTAGTCGATAGTTTACGTTCTTATTATCAAAAATCTTCATATGGTAAATTGAATATTTCTGGAGTTGTTACCGATGTTGTTAGAGCACCAAAATCTACAAGAGAATATTCATTGCTTTCTAGCAGTTCTGCTCGAATTGAAGCTATCGATAAAATTATTTCAACAACGTTGAACAATTATAATTCAATCACAGATTTTTCAGTATTTGATTCTGATAATGACAAGTATTTCGATGCAATATGGCTGGTATATAGCAAAGAATATGATCGTTCGGATTTTTTCTGGGCTTTTACAACATGGAGTAATTTACTGACTAGTTTTGATGGAATTAGAGTATCATCTTGGTCATGGGCTAGTTATGCTTTCTTTGATGAAGGAGGATATTCTAGTCATCCTGATGCTCATACGATAATACATGAAACTGGACATTTGATGGGACTAGATGATTATTATAATTATGACCGTGGAAATTGTGTCTATGATAGACCTGTTGGTGATTTGGATATGATGGATAACAATATCGGCGATCATATGGCATTTAGCAAGTATAATCTCGGATGGATTTCTCCAACTGAAGTTAAGCAATCTGGTAAATATGTTTTAAAACCATTTGAATCAAGCGGTGAAGCATATATTATTTGCTATCCTAACTATAATTATTCGGCAATGTGGGAATATTTCATTCTTGAGTATTACACTCCGACAGGATTAAATGAACTTGACTCAACAACTCCATATGATGGGGTACAAATGTATACTGCTTCTGGATTAAGAATCTATCATGTCGATGAAAAAATTGTTAAATATAATACATTGACAAGTAAAACATATGGCGGTGCTATAACAGATTTTTCAACATTGAAAAACAATGAATATTGGGTTGTTGAAAATAGCAATACACCTAGTTATTCCTACAATTCTGAAAATGTTAATATTCCATTGGTTAAATTGGTTTCTGCTAATTATTTTTATAATTATAAGGAATCTGCTAATAATGCATCATTATTCCGACTTGGTGATACTTTTGGTAATGGAGTTATTACCGATAAGTGGAATGATGGAACTGAAATAAATTTCAAAGTAAATGTCAGTGAATTATCAAGCGAACAAATTACTTTAGATATAAATTTTAATTGAGAGGTATTATGAAAAAATTAAAAATTATTCCTATATTATTTGCAACAGCTTTCTTGGCAGGATGCAATAATATAAATTCGAGTTCTTCTTCTATTTCTTCTCCTTCTTTTAATAGTTCTTCAGCAACAAGCGGTACTACTGCTTCTTCTAATGCTACATCAAACTCAACAACTGATTCTGCAACAAGTACATCATCTTCATCTTCGCCTAGTTCAATTTCTTCATCTTCTACATCTTCATCAACTCCTACAATTGAAGAAGGTGTTTCAAAATACTCACATTTCCAATCGATTTCAAATAAAAGCCGTCAAGCAGGTTTTTTACCTTCTTTAGGCAATCCTAACATTTTGGTTATTCCTGTTGATTTTTCAGATTATACATTTGTTGAAGCGGGAGCAAAGAGCAATGAAGCTGCTCGCGAAAGAATCGAAGATGCTTATTTTGGTGAAAGAAATGATGATGAATTGCACGAAAGCTTAAGAAGCTATTATAAAAAGAGTTCCTATGGTCAACTTGATATTACTGGTGTTGTTACTCCTGTAATACGTGCACCACGTACATATGCTTATTATAAATCTATTACCAATTCTAGTACTCAAACAGATTTGATTGATGGAATTATCCGTTTAGCTTTAAAAACCTTAGATAGCACTTATGATTATCACGATTTTGATACTAATGGTGATAATATCATCGATGCAATTTGGCTTGTATATTCAGGACCGATTGATAATGGCGGTAATAGTATGTTCTGGGCATTTACATATTGGTCTTATATGGAAGATCAATTCGATGGAGTTGACGTAAGTCCATATGCTTGGGCAGCTTATAAATTCTTTGATGAAGGTGGCTATACTGATCACCCAGATGCTCATACAACAATTCATGAAACAGGTCATTTGATGGGTCTTGATGATTATTATGATTATGATGGTTATCGCACTCCTGCTGGTGGATTAGATATGATGGATAATAATATCGGCGACCATATGGCATTCAATAAATATAATCTTGGTTGGGTTAAACCTGAAACCATTACTGAAAGTGGAACATATACATTAAAACCACTTACAAGCTCCACTGATTGTTTTATAATCGCTCCAAAAAGTTATAATGATTCTGAATTTTGGGAATATTACATTGTAGAATACTATAGACCAGATGGTTTGAATAAACTAGATGCTACAACAAAATATTCTAATTTAAAAATGTTTACTGTCAATGGATTAAGAGTATATCATGTCAATCAAAAGATGGGATATCTTGTCTATAATCAAAGAAAGAATTCCTATGTTTGGAATAATTCATATATAAGTGATCTTGATTCAGCTGATTTTGAATCAGAAGATAAATATCCATATATCATCAATAGTAATACTTCATCTTATTCTTACAATACTAAAAAAGATACAACCTTAGTCAGCTTGATTTCTGCAGCTGGTCGAACTAACACTCAAGATGGTAAAAATTCTGATATATTTACTGAAGGAACCTCTTACGATAGCAAGAATTTAACTTGGGAAGATGGAGAAAGCATGAATTTTTCTTTCTCAGTTACTTCAGTTACTGATGATAGTTTGACATTTACATTTACTAAAAAATAATTATTTATAGGAAAATCTTAATAAATTTAAAGATAGGTTTATTAAGGTTTTCCTATTTTTTTTATGTTGAAAATGATATAATTTAAGACAATATGGAAAAGTCAGCTATTATATTTGAAAAAAATCGTGATTATATATATCATCTCCAGGATGATATATATGAAGTTAAAATACTAACAAAAAGAGATGATATTGAGTCTGTGGAATTTTTATATAATGATAAATATTTTAATAAAGATGGACATCTTTTAGTGCCTTCTACTTCTTTGATATTATTAAAAAAATATATTACCAATTATCATGATGTATTCATGGGAAGATTTTGTTTCACTGGAGTAGCAATGAGTTTTTATTTTCGTTTAAAAGATAAAAAGGGACAAGTAATAAACTATGGTGCTTATCACTTTTTCAATGATATTTTCAACGTGAATAATATGTTTGATGCTGTTCCTTATCTATTAAAAGCAGATACATTTAAATTTCCTAAATGGTCAGTTGGTGGAAAAATATATCAAATTTTTGTTGAAAGATTTGCCCCTACTAATGAGTTTTCTAAAAATTGGTTTGAACCTACAAATTATTTTTCTAAGCTTAATGGAACTTTAAAAGGGATAACTAAAAATCTTGGGTATATAAAAAATCTAGGAATGAATGCTATTTATATGACACCGATATTTAAATCTCCAACTAATCATAAATATGATGTAGAAGATTACTATACTATCGATTCTAATTTTGGGAATAGAGATGATCTTTTACTTTTGGTAGAAAAAGCCCATGAACTTGATTTAAAAGTTATAATTGATTTAGTCTTTAATCATACTTCTACTAATTTTTTTGCTTTTCAGGATCTTTTATTGAATCAGGAAAAATCTCAATATAAAGATTGGTACATAGTTTCAGAATATCCTGTGAAAATTGAAGAAAATCCAAAGTACAAATGTTTTTCACGAGTTAAAGAAATGCCTAAATTAAATACTGCGAATGAAGAAGTACAGAATTATTTAATTGATGTAGCTTTAAATTATATTCAATATTTTAAAATTGATGGCATAAGAATGGATGTTGCCGATGAAATTGATTTGACCTTTTTAAGAAGACTTAGAAAAAAAGTAAAATCCTATAATGAAAATATAATGATTTATGGTGAAATATGGTTTGATTCTGCTTCTTATCTTCAGGGTGATATTTTTGATTCTGTGATGAATTATCAGTTTTATTCAAATGTGTTTTCTTTGATAAATCATGAAATAACCGCTGATGAATTCGGCGACAATATTGATATTATGTATTCTCGTGTTCATCTTGATGTTCAAAATGAATTGTTGAATTTAATTTCATCTCATGATACAGAAAGAGCCTGTTCCAGATTGAATTATAGATATGACTTATTGAAAATTGCTTTTTCCTTAATGTATTTGATGAAGGGATCCTTGATGATTTATTACGGAGAAGAAAAATGTCTTGGTGGTTGTGGAAGTGAAGACAATAGAAGAGGAATGATTTTTAAAGAAAATGATGTTATCACACCACTAGTAAGAAATTTATCTGAAATTAAAGAGATTGCTTCTTTTAAAAGAGGTGATTATCATAGAATATTGCTTGAAAATAAAAATATATTGATGTTCGATAGATATGTAACTGATGAAAAGTATCGTGTTGTATTAAATATGGGAAATGATAATTTTGAGTTAGAAAACGAAGTATTTGACATTATTGATAAAACTAAAGTAAAGACTTTAAAACCGAATATGATAATTGCTTTTGAATTAAAATAAAAGCAAAAGCTTTATAATTAGGTTTTTAGTAGAATTTAAAGAAAAATTTTGTTAAAATTAAACATTGGAGGTAATTATGGATCCTTGGCGTGATAAACCTTTGGAAAAAAGACCAAAGAATGAAAGAAAATTTTCTTTGAAAGATCCGGTCGATAGAAGAATTTTTTTGCTTATCGGAAGTTTTGCCTTGGGATTATTAATTATTATAATTGTACTCCTCTGTGTATTTTTTATTAGATAGGAGAAAGATATGTCAACAATGCCTTTTAACCCCAAAGAAGCCAATAAATTGTTTAAAGATTTATTAAAAGAGATTAAGGAAAATCAAGTTATTGTCATTTATCGTCATACTCTTCCAGATTTTGATGCCTTGGGCACTCAAATGGGTTTAGTATATTGGATTAAGGATAATTTTCCTGAAAAAGAAGTTCATTATGTTGGGGAAGGACATGATAAATTCATTCCTTCATTATTTCCTCAACCTGAAGTATTAGAAAACAAATGGTATCAGGACCATGCTAAAAAGTTTTTGGCAATTGTTGTTGATACTGGCTCTTTAGAAAGAATTTCTGAAAATAATATTCAATTTGCTTCCAAAATTATTAAAATAGACCATCATCCTAATGTTGAACCTTATGGCAATATGAATATTGTTTATGATATGTTAGGATCTTGTGCTGAATTAGTTGCTTTATTCTGTGAAGTTTTTGCTAATAAATATATTGTTTCTAAACAGGCTGCAGAATATTTCTATATTGGTATTGTTGGAGATACAGGACGTTTTCAATATCACGATACCCGCGGTATGACTTTGCGTTTAGCCGCTGATTTGCTTGATACAGGAATTGATATCGATAGCATTTATTCTAGAATGTATTTAAGCACATTTAATTCGTTAGAATTTTTAAAATTTGTCTTAAATACATATAAAAGAACTGAAAGTGGAATTTGCTATTATGTTGTCAGCGCTCAAAATCAAAAAGATTTGGGAATATCGATGAATGAAGGAAAATTACATATCAATACTTTCCGAAACGTTCAGGGTGTTGAAATTTGCATTTCAGTAACTGAAGATGAAGCAAAGGGAAACTGGAGAGTATCTTTAAGATCCACAAGAGTAAAAATCGGTGGTGTTGCAAGTCAATTTGAAGGTGGCGGACACGATTTTGCTTCTGGTTGCAAATTAGCAACTTTAGATGATTTACCAAAGCTTATCAATGCTTTGGAGAAAGCGATAGAAGAACAAAAAAATGTTGGAACTAAATAATATATCAATGCAATTTGGGGGTAGAACCCTTTTTAAAGATGTCAATATTACTTTTAATAAAAATGAATGCTACGGATTGATTGGCGCCAATGGTGCTGGTAAAAGTACATTGCTTAGAATTATTTCAGGCGATTTAGAACCTACTACTGGTTCAATTAGTTTGACTGGAGGTGAAAGACTTTCGGTCTTAAAACAAAATCACAATGCTTATAATGATAAAACAGTTTTAGAAACTGTTCTTATGGGCTATCCTGAATTAATAGAAATAAGAAATGAAAAAGATGCTATTTATGCTAAACCAGATTTTTCTGAAGAAGATGGTATAAAAGCCGGAGAATTAGAAGAAAAATTTGCTGCTATGGATGGTTGGAATGCTGAAAGCAATGCTAAAATTCTTTTGACTTCTTTAGGAGTTGAAGAAAGTCTTCATGATTTAGTAATGGCCGATGTCGATGCTAAAATTAAAGTTAAAGTCTTATTGGCTCAAGCTTTATTTGGCAATCCTGATATTTTAGTACTTGATGAACCTACTAATAATCTTGATGCTAAAGCTGCTATGTGGCTTGAAGATTTCTTAGCTGAATTTGAAAATACAATTATTGTAGTCAGCCATGACCGTTATTTTCTCAATAAAGTTTGCACAAGAATTCTTGATGTTGACTTTGGAAAAATAACTTCTTATGTCGGTAACTATGATTTCTTTTCTCAATCTTCTAAACTCATTCAAAAACAAATGAAAGATAGCAATATGAAGAAAGAACAACGAATAAAAGAATTGGAAGATTTCATTCGTCGTTTTGGTGCTAATGCTTCTAAATCAAAACAAGCTACTTCGCGTAAAAAATTGTTAGAAAAAATTACTTTAGATGATATTATTCCTTCATCGAGAAGATCTCCATTTATTGATTTCCGTTTTGAAAGAGATTTAGGAAATGATGTTCTTGAGGTTCATGATTTAACGGTTAATGGATTATTTAAAAATTTAAATTTCATTATGAGAAGAGGCGATAAAATTGCTTTTATTGCTAATAACTCAAATGTAACCACAGCTTTATTTGATGTACTTGCAGGAAAAAGAACTCCTGATTCCGGTTCATTTAAATATGGAATAACTATTACACCTATGTATTTTCCAGCGGATTTAAAGGAATATGAAGGTTTGGATATGAGTTTAGTTGATTATTTAAGACCTTTTTCATCTGATCCTTTGGAATCATATATCAGGGGATTTTTAGGAAGAATGCTTTTCACTGGAGAAGAAAGCTTAAAACCTGTTAAAGTTCTTTCTGGTGGTGAAAAGGTTCGCTTAAAATTGACTGAAATGATGATGAAGCCAGGCAATTTAGCAATATTTGATGATCCAACTAATCATCTTGATCTTGAATCTATCGATTCATTAAATACAGCTCTTACCAGTTATCGTGGTGTAATTCTTTTTACTTCACATGACCATCAATTATTACAATCTGTTGCTAATCGTATTATTTATATTAAGAGTGAAGATGAAGTTATTGATAAGATGACAACTTATAATGACTTCTTTGGACTTGACTAATTGATTTTACTATTTAAAAGATTGAAAACCTCATCTTTATCGATGAGGTTTTTTTGTTTCTCATCAACGACATTTCCTTCTTTTATAAATACTAAAAGAGGAGTGTGATCGATAGGATAATAAAAAATACTTGAATCAATTGAAGTGTATTCGTTTAATTCAATTTCATAGATAAGCTTATTTTTTTCTTTAATATAATCATTTAAAATTGATTTTACTTTAAGGCAATTTAAACATGTTGATAAAGAGATAAGAATTATAAAATCTTTTTTTTCGTTAATATTTTTTTCAAAATAATCATGATTTATTTTTAAAACTTCTTGTCTATTATCAGCTGTTTCTATGTTAAGTTTATTATTTGAACATCCAGTTAAAAATAAAATAATTGGTAAAATAAGTAACTTTTTTTTCATTGCTATTATTATAAATAAAACTATAAAAAAAGCAACCGAATTTATATTACAGTAAATAGATAAAATATTATATGCAGTTTATTCCTTCCCAAGATTTGATTCGACCCTCATTAACTAAAATATGACAAATACCTTTCTTTTCTTTGACAGTAATTAATCCTCTGATATTAAAAAGTATTGTACTATTAAGATTAGCTTTGGTTGCTATTTCCAAAACATTTTTTAATCTTTGATAACTATCATCTAAAGATAAGTCGACATAATACTGGTGTAAATCCACTATATCGTCATGTTTATGCAAGTTATAATGATACTATAAGTTTGAATAAAGGTAATCCTTCAAAATTAGCATATGATTTATTATTAAGAAATATTGGTACAATTACATTAAGATTTAAATTTGATGAATTGAATGATGCTGATTCTAAAAGAGTAATCTTATATTCTGGTGATGAAAAAAGCCAAAAATTTAAAATATATTTAGATTCAAAGAATAATCTATATTTAGAAGAAAGCAATAGCGTTCCATATAAAATTGCTACTATTTCACCAGAAGTATGGCATTTCTTATCATTAAGATATAGTGGTTCTAATGTTATAGTAAATATTGATAAAATAGCATATAGCTTATCATTAACGAATATTAATTTAAATAATATTTATACATATATTGGCTGCTCTATTAATTCATCTTTAAAACCGATAGAACATTTAAATGGCTGTATTGAAATGCTTGCATTTAAAGACAGTTTTGCAACCGATGATGAGATTAAAAATATCAGAGATAATGGAGAATCATTTTCTGTTAGAACTTATTACGATGAAATTGGCAGAACATCAATTAAGAAAATTCATTCTAAAGATAATACGCTAAGTAAGAAAATTACTTATGCAAAGAAAAATGGATTGACTTCAACAAAGATTTCATCAGAAGAATCTTATTCAGAGGAAATAATTAGATATGAATATGATGAGGTTGGAAATATCCAAAATATAGAAATAGAAGATAGCAAAGGGAATATTGATAATAGAGACTATATTTATGATGGATTATCCAGATTAAAAACTTCAAATATTAATGGAAAAATTAATACTTATGAATATGATTCAAATAACAATATAAAAAAGAAAAATAGCATTGAATTATTATTAGGATATTCTGAAAACAAAATATATAATTTTGATTTTACAAATTATAATCCATATGATAAAGCTAATCATGAAAAATTTTATAGATGCAAATTTTATGGCGATTCATATTATTTAGGAAACAATGAACTTTACGTTAAAATGTATCAAAAAATATGTAGAAAAATTAGAAAAAATTCTACTAAAATTAATGGTAAATATTATGGTTTCTATTGGTTGTATGGTAAATTAAAATAGTTGAAATAAGAGGCTGTTAAGGAACTAAATATTTCTTGTTGCTTCTTTTTTGTAATTACTAACTTAAAATGTATTTATAACTTTTTTTTAATAATTCAAATATTGATTTCTATTTTTAAATTTTTTTGCTTTATATATAAATAAACTTTGTAAGATTTGTTCATTTAAAGTTTTATAATTTCTTGAATTTTAACCAATTAATTTTTTGATAACAATCATTATAAAAAATAATATTCATACAATTAATAAGGTGGATATTATGAAATTTTACTTTATTGGAATTAAAGGGTCGGGAATGTCAAGTTTAGCCAGTTTGTTAAAACAAGATGGAAATGAAGTTATTGGTAAAGATGTTGAAAAATATATTTATACTCAAAAAGAACTTCAAAAAAAGGGAATACCAGTATTATCTTTAGAAGATAGATCTTATTTGAATGGTAATTATTATGTCGTTGTTGGGCATGATTTTTATAAAGAAGAGTTAGTAAATGAATTGAAAAATCATAATATTGATTTTTCTGAATATAACGAATTTATATCAAATTATTTAAAAAATAATTTGATTTGTATTACGGGTACAAATGGGAAGACTACTTTGACAGGAATGTTAGCAAAAGGGAGTAAAAATGCTTCGTTTTTAAGAGGTGATGGGGTATCTTTTCGTGCGAAAAAGGAAAAATATTTTTTTCTTGAGGCCTGTGAATATAAAGAACATTTTTTAAAATATAAGCCGAATTTTGCTATAATAACTAACATTACCTATGATCATGTGGATTATTTTAAAACTAAAGAAGAATATGATAGTGCATTTATAAAATTTGCTTCAAAAGCTGATAAAGTTTTAGTAAATTATCAATATAAAGATATAATTGATAATGAAAATACATATACATATGGTTTAGATAAACGAGCTGATTTTTATGCTAAAGACTATGAGACAACTCCATTTGGTATAAAAGGAGTTGTTTATTATAAAGGATTGAAATTAATTGATTTTAATTTTAAAAATATATTTGGAGAACATTTGATTGAAGATGTTGTTGCAACATTTGCTTGCTATTATTTGCAACAAGAAGATTTACAAATTGTTAAAAGAAATCTTGAATCTTTTTCTATGCCGAATAAAAGATTTAATATTACAAATTTAAAAAATATAGCAATAATCAATGATTATGCTCATCAACCAGAACAGATAAATGCTGATTTTAAGATAATTAATAAAATGTATAAGAATTATATTAAAGTTGCTTTATTTAGACCAGATAGAATTTCTAGAATTAAATACTTTTATAATGATTTTATAAATTCTTTAAATCAATTTGATGAAGTATATTTAGTTGATGATGAAAAAAACACTTTCAAAGTAATTCTTGAAAGTATGTGTGATAAAAAAATAAAAATGTATAACAGACAAAATTTCAAGATATACAAAAATAAAAAATGTGTTTATTGTTTCATGTCAAGCAAAAATATGGACTTTATAATTAAAGATTTAAAAAAGGCAATATCATAAAAATAAATTTTTTTGATATTTCGATTTTATGAAATTTATTTGCTTGGGAATTGTGAAATATAGATGTTTTTGTTTTGATATTGCTTTAAATTAATTTTTATTTTTAAGTTATAAACTATATTTTTTAATTTGAAGGAATTTAAAAGAGCCGACAAAATTTAATCGGCTCTTATTTTTTATAGTGTAAGTTTTTTAAAGTAAATGAAGAGTAGATATTACATCGCGGGCAATCATAACTTCTTCATCTGTTGGGATAACAGCGACAGGAATTGCACTATCTTTGGTAGAAATAATTCCTTCTTTTCCTTTGACAGTATTTTTGTTAGCTTCATCATCAATTTTAACTTTTAAAGCTTCAGTAATATTATCGATAACTGCTTTTCTATATAAAGGAGCATTTTCACCAATTCCAGCGGAGAAGACTAATAAGTCAACATGTCCAAGTCTTATATAATAAGAACCGATGAAATCTGCAATTCTTCTTGCCCACATTTTAACAGCTAAAACACAACGTTCTTCACCTTTATAGTAGCCTTCTTCAATATCTCTTGTATCATTGCTGATTCCTGAGATTCCTAATAATCCGGATTTGAAATTGAATTCGTTATATATTTCTTGAACTGATTTTCCGGTTTGTGTGCATAAAAATTCCATAACGGATGGATCCATATCACCAGTTCTAGTTCCCATCATAACACCGCCTAATGGAGTTAATCCCATAGTTGTAGCTATGCATTTACCATCTTTAATAGCAGCTAAGGATGCACCGCTACCAAGATGTAAAGTGATGATATTATAATGTTCTTTGTCCTTAAGATATTTTTCTTTAGCGGTTACTGATAAATATTTATGAGAAGTACCATGAGCACCATAGCGACGAACAGCATATTTTTCATAATATTCATATGGAATAGGGTATAGATAATCTTCAGGTTCCATAGTTTGATGGAAAGCTGTATCAAAGACTGCAACATTTCCAACGTTTGGCAAAGCATTTTTAAATGCGTGGAAAGCGACAAGATGAGCACCATTATGAAGAGGAGCAAGAGGAATTAATTCTTTTACACGATCTTCAGTATATTGATTGAATTCAGCAGAACAAGAGAAATATTTACCACCTTGAACTACACGATGACCAATACCTTTAATTTCTTCTAATGAAGAGATAATTTTTTCATCTATTAAAGCTTTTAATAAAAGATCAACTGCTGTAGCATGATCAAGAATTGGAAGAACTTCTTTTCTTTCGGTTCCATCTAATTTTTTTATGCGGAAAATTCCATCTTCATGGCCGATTCTTTCAGCGATGCCAGATGTAATTACCTTTTCTTCCGGCATTTCATAGAGTTTGAATTTAAGTGATGAACTACCGGCATTAACACTCATTATTTTCATTTAATAATCTCCCTTAACAAGTTTAATTTTAGTCTTTTTTTAATTTTATTGCAACGAAGTTAATAAACTTAATTGAAAATAGAAAAAATAAATACATAAATCGAAAAATAATTAGCAATATCAAAAGAAATATTGACTAAAAACTCGGTGGGGAAAAAATAGAAAAAAGAAAAGTTTTATGAGATTTATTGAAAATAATGCTTTGCAAACCGAAGAAAAAATTGTAATTAATATTGTTACCCATCATTCCAAATTGTTTTATATTTGGATATTAGGAATATTAGGAATTTGGCTTTTTTTAATTCCGACAATTTTGCGATAATAAAAACAATTGAATATAAGAATAAAGAATATGTGATTACCAACAAAAGAGTAATTGCAAAATATGGAAAAAGAAAAGTTTATTATGAAGCAATCAATTTGGATAAAATAATAGATGCTTCAGTTTATATAGGTTTCTTTGGAAAATTATTTGGATTTGGTGATGTATTAATTCAAAGTATGAATAACAATCATCTCAGTTTAATTGGTATTAAAAACTCGGATGAAGTAAAAAATAACATACTTCTTTTAAAAAAAATATACAGAAATAGATTTTGTATGTGGGCAGGAAATGTGCCCACTTTTTATTTACAATTTTTTACTAAAATTTTTAGTAAAAATTTAAAATCAATTTAATAAAAGAAATACAACAATTTTTAATTAAATCGTATTGACAGCGCTTACATGAGTATTTATAATGTTTTTGTAAAGTTACTAAAACGTTTTATTAAAACGATAAAGGAGAACTATATGGCAGGATTAAAATTAAACCACATATACAAAGTTTATGAAAATGGTACTAAGGCTGTATCTGACTTTAATATGGAAATCAAAGATAAAGAATTTATTGTTTTTGTCGGTCCATCAGGATGTGGTAAATCAACAACTTTAA
>FR893355.1 GCA_000433315.1 Firmicutes bacterium CAG:345
TATAAATATGGTTGATCCTACAGGACATTTCTGGGATACTGTGTTAGATATCTTATTTATTGGAGGGGATATTTATAATTTAATTACAAATGAAGGCTATAAAGATTGGAAAAATTGGGCTGCTTTACTTGTTGATTTAGCATTTGCTGCTATACCATTTGTTACTGGTGGGGGAGGTCAAGTTGTTAAATTGGCTAATGTAGCAGATGATATTTCTGATTTTAGTAAAGTAACTGTTATAGGCGAGTCAATGTCAAGAGTGCAAACCATATCTCAATTTGTAAATGCAACAGATAATCTTTATGATGGATTTAAATCTTATAAAAAATTATCCAGTTTGGGTAAGGGAGGAAAAGTTCTTGCTGAAATAGGAGGAAAATCTTCTAATATAGCATGGCTATATGGAAAGTTAAGAAGTGGTTATAAAGTCATTGATATAGGGATAGACACAGTAAGAACAACAAGGAGTTCAAGTTATATAGTTGAAAGAATTACGATAGCCATTTGGAAGAGTAGAAATATTTGGAAATGGATATATCATTTAGATTTTTAAGGATGTGATATTAGTAATGAAGAAGAATAAAATAATAAATGCTTTTGATTATTTGATAACTGATTATAATTGTTCTATGAATTTTGAAGAAAATCAAGGAGAACATTATAGTTTTCAAAATGCAAAATTTAAATTAAAAATTTATGTATGGGAACAATTAGATGAGTTAGATATAAATTTAATTTACAATGGTGAATGTTTTCATATCGATCCTTATATTGAAGATTTTTCATTAATTACTAAGCGTAAAGGATTAAAAGGTTTTTTCTTTAGTTATAGTGAGAAATTTTGGATGATTATTGCAAAAATAGTAAAAAATAAAATTAAAGAAATATTAAAATAAACAAAGCAGGATTAATTTGTCACATGACAGATATTACAATATAGTATTTTTGCTTTTTGTATATAATTTAGGTATTTAA
Source organism: Firmicutes bacterium CAG:345 (assembly GCA_000433315.1). Lineage (NCBI taxonomy): Bacteria > Bacillati > Bacillota > Firmicutes bacterium CAG:345. Next base: position 976 of record FR893355.1, read on the forward strand.
GTTATTGAATAAACTTATTATTGTAACAGCGGGTCAAGCAGCACCTTGGTTTGGTCAATATGGTGGAGGAATTCAATATATATTGCCACAAACAATTCAAAAACTAATTAATTCTGGTATTTTATCTAGATTTTAAAGGAGAAAAAAGAAATGAATTATCGTGAGTTAAAGAAATTAGTTGATAAAGATAAAGATATTTTTAAAAATATTTACATATGTAATTTTTTTACCTGCAGAATAGAAAAAATGGAGAAAACAAAAATCTCTTTAGTTAAAAATATTTTAGGTGAGTATGTTGTTACTCTTTGGTTAGATTATGAATATGGTAGATTTTCAGAACAACAATCTTTTAAAGATAAGGATTTGACTGCTAATTATGCTTGGCAACTATTTGAAAATTTAAAAAAAACAAAACTTTAATATGACTCTCTTTTTATAATAAAAAAGATTCAAGCAGATGTTTATATTTAATAATTATATTAATTTCTAATTTTTATTAATGAGCCTTTTATGTATTTGGAAGATATTTTATATGAAATTTTTATGATTTGATTACTATAGTTTCTAATAAATTTTAAAAAAGAATCAAAAGAACTAACAAAAAAGCATTGCAAAAAATAAATTCATCTTCAAGAACTGATATAAAACAAATTTTATATGAAATAATAAAGTGCTATTTTTACAAATTTCAAAGGTGAAAGTTTTATTGAAATATGTGTTGCATCAACAAAAGAAAGATTATTTTTAAAAATATAATATTGAAATTAATGAATAGTAGATGTAGATGAAGAAGGAAAAAGAGTGTTAACTTATAAATCTTTACAAAAAATAAATTTATTGCTACAATATTAATGCCATTGCGCGTATCTTTTAGCGAACCAGGTCAGGACCGGAAGGTAGCAGCCTTAAGTTAGAAATGCGGTGCAGTGGTTTTTTAAATATGGAAAAAGTTATAGAAGAATTATTTAACCTTAGTTTAAATTCACATGATGAAGTTCCAGTTTCTGCTATTATAGTTGATGAAAATGGAACTATAATTTCTAGTGCTGTAAATTCTTGTGAACAAGATGATAATGTTTTATCCCATGCTGAAATTAAAGCAATCGATAAAGCTTTAAAAATAAGGAAGCATAGCTTAAAAGGATGCACAATTTATGTTTTATTAGAGCCTTGTTTAATGTGTTTTGGAGCTATTTTAAATTCAGAAATCTCTAATATTATATATTTGGTACGCAATGAAGATAGTGGAGCTTTTTCTTATTATCATGCTGATACACAAAAAAATAAAATAATAATTCATTGCTTAGATAATGAAGATGCGAAAGAAATTATTAAACGTTTTTTTGAAAAATGTCGCAGTAAAAATAAATCTTTGTAAAAGAAAAGAGAATGTTTAGAAACTTATATTGGTTCTTTAGACATTCTCTTGTTTTTATTTCTTTAAAAATAGTATTTGTTGTGGCTTTTTATTTTCATCAAGATAAATAGAAAAATGTTTTTCAACAGCTTTGAAGAATTTATCTTGGAAGAATGTATGATCAATACATAGATGAACTTGAAATAAGCAAGCTCCACCTAAATTGCAAAAAGTATCTTGCATTGTATCTAGTAAACCTTCTTCTATTCCATGCTGGGAGTTAACTTTTGAGAAAACATCGCAACAATATTCAATAACTTCCCAGAATATTCCTATTCCTGCAGTAATCAGAAGGATGAAAATACATTTTGGTAAAAAACTTATCTTGTCGGAACAGGAAAAATAGATAAAAACATAGAGCAATAAATATCCGCAAAGATATCCAAATCCGGAATGAAGGATGGTATCAAATACAGGAACAAAAGCATAAACATTAAATGTTGTTGCTATCATATTAGAAAGAGTGGCAAAAACATATACGCCGATTTTTATTGCTGGCGGTAATCTAATTTTTCCAGCTGTTATAACAAAGAATATAGCAGGAATCCAACAGATGATTATGAAAAGTAATTCTTGAGCTGGACTTGTATAGGACAAGTTTAAGTTTAAAAGTACTATAAATATAATTAAACCGATAATAGTGGCAACAATTGGTGGTAAAAATTCTTCGAAAAAAATTCTTTTCCTTGTCACTTGATTCATTTAATTAAATCGGTTCCCATGTATTTTCTTAAAGCTTCTGGTACAGTAATTGTTCCGTCGGCATTTTGATAATTTTCAATAACTGCGGCAACTGTTCTACCAATGGCAAGACCAGAGCCATTAAGTGTATGAACTAATTCAGGTTTGCTGTCTTTATCGCGGCGGAAACGTATATTCATACGTCTAGCTTGATAGTCTAAGAAGTTTGAACAGCTAGAAATTTCTTTATATGAATTATAGCTTGGTAACCATACTTCTATATCATAAGTTTTGGCAGATGAGAAGCCAACATCACCAGTTGATAATGTAACAACATGATAAGGAAGCTCTAATTTCTGTAAAATCTTTTCAGCATCACGAGTTAAACTTTCAAGTGCATCCCAAGAATCTTCTGGCTTAACAAATTTAACAAGTTCAACTTTTTGGAATTGATGTTGACGAATAATTCCACGTGTATCGCGGCCAGCACTACCAGCTTCACCACGGAAACAAGAAGAATAAGCGCAGAATTTTGTTGGCAATTGATCAGCGCTAAGAATTTCATCACGGAAATAGTTGGTGACAGGAATTTCTGCAGTAGATATTAACCATAAATCTGAGTCTTTAATGTTATATGCATCTTCAGCAAATTTAGGTAATTGACCAGTTCCATACATTGAAGCTGTATTTACGAGGTATGGTGGCAATATTTCTGTATAACCACTTTCTAATGTATGAGTATCAAGCATTAACATCATAATGGATCTTTCGAGTTTAGCGAAAGCTCCTTTATAGAATGTGAATCGTGGACCAGCAACTTTGACACCTCTTTCAAAGTCAAAATATCCTAATTTTGTTCCTAAATCCCAATGACTAAGTGGTTCGAAATCAAATTTACGTGGTTCTCCCCAACGTCTAACTTCAGTATTAAATGTATCATCTTTACCGATTGGTAAACTTTTATCAGGTAAATTAGGAGTTTTTAATAACATTTCACGAATTTGATTATCAATCTTTTCAAGCTCGGTATCGATAGCAGGAATTCTATCTTTAATTTTTTGAATACCAGCCATTAATTCGGTAGTATCTTTTCCTTCTTTTTTATATGTTCCAATAAGTTTAGAATCGCTATTTCGTTTAGCTTTTAATTCATCGCCTTCTTTTATAAGAGCTCTTCTTTTTTCGTCCAATACAGGAATTTCTCTCAGATAAGAGTAATCACCATTTCTAGTATTGAGTCTTTCAATAACTTCTTCAAGGTGTTCTCTTACATATTTAATGTCTAACATTTATGTGTCCTCCACTTGAATATTATAATACACTTTTATTTTTATAAACTAAATATTTATTTAACTTTTTTAAAAACAATAATTAATATTTAATTTTAAATAAATCTATAATCATAATTTGAATTATTTTTAAATAATGCATGTAAAATTAGAACTATTTAATAAAAAATACATATTTTAAAATAGGTGAATATAATGAGATGCAGATACACAAATAAAGAAGTAGAGTTACTAGCAAGATTGATGAGAAGTGAAGCCTTAGGTGAAGGTGTTTATGGTATGAAACTAGTTGGAAATGTTGTTATTAATAGAGTTGTTGCTAAATGAACTACTTTTAAGAATATCAATACTATTTATGATGCTATTTTCCAAAAAGGTCAATTTGAAGGAACTAAAACCCCTTTGTTCAATGGTAGACCGAACAAAGCAGAAAAACAAAGAGCAATGGATTGTATAAAATATTGGAGAGGTGATCCTGCATATAAAGCACTATTTTTCCAAAATCCGGGAAAAAATAAACCTTGCAAGCAGAAATGGTGGGGAGTTTTTGAAGGAAGATATAAGAATCACTGTTTTTATAATCCAGAAACAAAATGGAAGTGTGGTTTGTAATTAAAATTCAGTGTTTGCAAACTTATTTGTACGATTAAATTTTTCTTTTTCGATTTCTTCAAAAATTTTCTTCTTTTCTTTAGGAGCTTTTTCTTTACGAGCTTTAGCCCAAATAGACCAAAGCAAATCGAAGTAATATCGATAAATTGGATAATTTTTTTTAAATTCTTCAATTTCTTTTTCTGTGGAAAAATAATTTTCGATGATGTAGTTTTCTTGATCTTGAGAAAAATAATTTTCTGATAATAAAGAAACTATGTCTAAATAAGAAGGCCCGAGAATAGAAAGATCATAATCTATTATTTTTACATTGTTATTTTTATTAAAAAGAATGTTTGCATTTACTAAATCAAAATGAAGAGGAACGATGTCATTTTCAGGTAAATCTACAAAAATATCTAAAAAGCCAAAGGCTTTACTATGGGAAAAAATAAGAAATTCTTTACATAATTCTTTAATTGATATTTTTCTTAAATTTGAATGTGGAAGAGAATGAAATTGTTTTATTCCAATTATAATTTTATCTAATTGTTCAAATGTTAAGTTTTTTTCTGGAATTGATTTAAGATTTTCCTGGTAATAACTCAGTTGATAAAAAGGAGTTGAATATTCTTTTAATATTTTTATTCCTAAATTTTTATCATAGGCTGAATCAAGTAGAATGTAATCAGTGCAAAGTGGAAAGTGATTATCATAAGATATTTTTAGTACATATTTATTATCAAGCAAGTAGTTATCATTTGATAAGCCAGCAATTGGTATAAATTTAGTGATATTCAATTCTTTTTTTAGTTTAGCGAAAAGTTGTGTTTTATTCATGTTTTTATTATATAGTAAATTTTAAATAACAATTAACAAATTGGATTATTTAAATAGTTTTCAATATTAAATTTATTTGCTAATATTGAATGATTTTATTATTTTTACTACAATAAATACCGAGGGAATAAATCCTTTAGAAAGTGTGAATTATATGTCAAAACCTGTATTAGTTGAAATTAGTGCACATCATGTACATGTTACCAAAGAAGCCTTAGCTACTTTATTTGGTGAAGATGCTACATTAGGTGTTAGAAAGATGCTTTCACAACCTGGACAATTTGCATCTGATAAAAAAGTAAAAGTTATTGGACCAAAAGGTAGTTTTAATGCTTCGATTTTAGGACCTGAAAGAAGTGCTAATCAAGTAGAAGTATCTTTAACCGATGCTAGAAGTTTAGGAGTTGATGCTCCTATTAGAGAATCAGGAGATATCGCTGGTTCTGCACCTATTACATTAGAAGGACCATGTGGAACTGTTGAATTAAAGGAAGGTTGCATTGTAGCTAAAAGACATGTTCACCTTGATCCAGCTTCTGCTGAAGAATATGGAGTAAAAAATGGTGATGTTGTTTCAGTTAAAATTGAATCGCCACTCGGCAGATCATTGACTTTCAGCGATGTTGTAATTAGAGTCAGTGAAAAATTTGCTCCAGCAATGCATGTTGATACCGATGAAGGTAATGCTGCTGGTATTAAAGGAACAGTTTTCGGTACCATTATTAAATAATGCCAAACTTATTAGCTCATCGACTTTTTATTGATAATATCATTCAATGTAATAGTCTTGAAGAAAAAGAAATCATTGCTTTAAGATTAGGAACTCAAGGCCCAGATCCGATGTTTTATCATGGGATAATTCCATGGCGTTCATGGCATTTCATCATTGCTTTAAAGAAAATCGGAAATAAATTACATAAAGAAAATGGAAGAAGATTCTTTTTAGAGCTAAAAAATGAATGTGAAAAAATAAAAAATCCAGAAGAAAAGAAAATATTTGCGGCTTTTTGCTTTGGACAAATATCACATCTTTTGTTGGATAGAAGTGCTCATCCTTTTATTTATTATTTTTCTGGATTTGATGATGATGGAAGAATCACAGGAAGATTTCATTATGAGCATGCAAATTATGAAAGTGAAATCGATTGTATTTTAGCAACAAAAAATGCTGCGATTGATTTTCGTGAAAAAACTTTTGAATGTTTGCCATATGATAAAAGTGTTTACAAAATTATTGATAAAAATTTAGTACCAGTTCTTAATAAAATGTATGGAGTAAAGCTTTATAAAAAGTATTATTCAAATTCAATATGTAATTTTAGATCAATGCAAAAAATGACAACAAATAAATTACTTAGAATTCTTGGAAAAGATAATATGTTTAAGGCTTTATATACTCCTAATCATGTTGAAAAAGATGTTATGAATGAAAAAAAAGCAATATGGAAAAATCCTGTTACTGGAAATGAATCTAAAGAAACATTTTATGATTTATTTGATAAAGCTCAAGATATAGCTATTAAAGCATTTGAAATGTTTAAACAAAAAGGTATTACTGATGAACTGATCAACTTTGTTTGCAATGATATGGATTATCGTGGTGTAGAAGTTGATTCGAAATTAAAGTATTGTTATTTTCGCAATAATTAAGACTATTGATAATTAAGACATTATTGATAGTCTTTTTTACTAAAATACTGTATCTTTTTTTATTATTTTAGTAAAATCTTATATTTTTAAAAAATACTATCTTTTTAAAAATAGCCATGTTACAATAAATTCAGAGGTGATCGTATGAATCCTTGGCATGATATTGATCCGAAAAGAATTACACCTGATCGTTTTTTTGCAGTGATTGAAATTTCATCAGGAAGCAAAAATAAGTACGAACTTGATAAAGAAACAGGTCTATTAAAACTTGATAGAATTCTTTTTACTTCTACTCATTATCCGGCAAATTATGGATTTATTCCTTTGACTTATGCTGATGACGACGACCCACTTGATGTTTTAGTTTTATGCACTGAAAAAATTATTCCAATGACTCTAGTAGAATGTGTTCCAATAGGTGTTATTCGAATGATGGATCAAGGTTCAAGTGATGCTAAAATTATTGCTGTTTGTGCCCATGATCCTTTTTATAGTAACTATAAAGACATTAAAGAATTGCCGAATCATGTATTTGAAGAAATCAAACATTTTTTCCAAGTTTATAAAACACTGGAAGGAAAAGACACTATTGTTTCTTCTATTGAACCAAAGGAACAAGCTATTAAAGAAATTGCCTATACGATTGAAAGATATAATCAAAAATTTAAAAAGTAAAGGAGATTAAATATGAGATTATTTATCGACACAGCTAATTTGGATGAAATTAAAGAAGCTGCTTCATGGGGAGTAGTTAGTGGAGTTACTACTAATCCTTCATTAATTGCTAAAGAAGGAAGAGATTTAAAAGAAGTTATCACAGAAATTACTTCACTTGTTGATGGACCTATTTCTGCTGAAGTCAATGAAGGTAAAGCTGAAGACATGATAGCTCAAGCTTTAGAATTAGCTAAAATTCATAAAAATATAGTAATTAAATTACCGATGACTATGGAAGGAATTAAAGCTTGCAAAGCATTGACAGATGAAGGAATTAAAACAAATGTTACTTTAATTTTCTCAGTTCATCAAGCTTTGATTGCTTGCGAAGCTGGAGCAACATATATTTCTCCATTTATGGGTAGAATGGATGATATTGGTTTAGATTCTACTAAACTCATAGAAGATATCTCTCAACTTATTTTGAATTATCGCTATGATACTCAAATTATTGCAGCTAGTATTCGCAATGTTTCACATATTGAAACCGCTGCATTAGCTGGAGCTGATATTGCAACAATTCCTTTTAAAGTTATGGCAAAAATGGTTGAACATCCATTAACTACTGCTGGACTTAAAATTTTTGCTGACGCTTCTAAAAAATAAAGAATAAAAGACATATAATAAGGATGATAATCTTTGTTATAATGCTTTTATATGAAATTTAAATTAAAAGAAAGAATGGCACAAAATAGACAAATAGCTTATACCGCAATTGGTGTTAGCTTATCTATTTTGCTTCTTTCTTTTTCTTATGTTCTTCCATTTTCTTCTATTATTATGATGATTTTTGTACCAATTCTTTCCTGTTTAATAGTTTTTAATACGAATTGGAAATATCAATTGATGTATTTAGGAATCATAAGTTTAGTTTGTTTTATTGATATACAAGAAGGTTTTTTTTATCTTTTACCAAATACAATAATTGGATTATTTTATGGAAATTTAATTAAAAAGAAAATTTCAATCGATATGCTTTTTTTGCTGACTGTTGTTTTATCAACTTTTTTGAATAGTATTTCTTATTTTCCAATAAAATTATTTTTTAAAGTGGATATGATAGATGTATATCGCTTAATTTTTAAAATGGATAGAAGTGAATTTGTTAATATTTATCCTGTATTTTGTTATTTCATTTCAATGATTGAAACTTTCTTTTTAATTTTAATTTCTGAAGAAGAATTAAAAAAGTTTAAGATAAATATAGTTGATTCTACAAGTTCATTTGGCTTTGCTATATTAGGACTAATTCTTTCTTCAATTTCGTTAACTTTTATTTTTACTAATAATATAAATATTATAACTATAATTCTTTCTTCAATTTGTATAATACCTTTATCAATTTCACTGATAGAATGTTTCACATTTTATTTTTCTTCAAGGCTGGGGAAAATGATTTTATCAATTTCTGCAATTATTTCTTTGGTTTTATTTTTCTTTATATTGTCTAGAAATGTTAAAATGTTTATTCCATTTAGTATTATTTTTTCTTTGATAGTTTATCCTTTACTCAATATTTTTACATATTTAAAAAGTAAGTACTTTTCTATTGAACAAAATTCTAAATTTATTAAATTTTGAACAAAATTTAGAAAAAATCTTGTTTTGTAATAAAAAACATAATAATGTAGAATAATATCTAAGGAGTATATATGGTTTCATTTTTAAAGACTTGTTTAAAAGGTTTATTGACAATTATTCTTTCTCCTTTATGGATAACTTATTTTGCTTTGAGTATATGTTGGAGCATTATTGTTTTCTTTGTGACTTGTTTTCAAGATTTAATTGCTTTAATCGGTAAGAAATCTCATGGTATTTATGACACTGAATATGATAAAAAAGCCGAACAAATTCTACGAAATCCGAATTTTAATCCAATGACCGGAAATATTTCTGTTCCTCCATATCAAGCGAATTATCAAATCCCTCCATATAATTTTGTTCCACCTTATTATAATGGTAATCCCTATGTTCCTCCTTATATACCACCTAATAATAATGATGATGGAGGAAATAACAGATGAATTACTTTATTTCCACATTGATAAAATTATCTGAAAATGATAAAAGAGTTTTAATTGCTTTATGTTTATTAGTTTTAGTCATTATTGTTATAGTTGGATATTTAACTATTTGGGTTAAAAAGATAATGACAAACCAAGGGAAAAAAGTTGATAAGATGATGTATGACATCATGAAAGCAAAAGTTATAACTGATTCCAAAACTTTCTCCAGAGTAGCAAAATTAAAAAGCCGAAGATATCTTGTCAAACAATCTTGGCTTCCATTATTAATCGCTTTATTTTTTACAGGTGTAATTTTGGTATATGGTTGGGCAACTGGAGATTATGGAATGCATTATTTCGTTCAAGGATGGTATGATATTTCCTTCACAATTGAATGGGAAATGACAACAGTCTTTGGATTTTTAAAACTACCTGCAGATTTTGGGCATATTGGAAAATTATCTGATTTTTCCTGGAATTTTGGAAAATATCTTGCCGTTTGTTCAACTATAATCGGTGGTGTTGCCACCATTATTTATCTATTACGAGTGCAAGCATATATTGCTAGGGGCTTTAGAATTAGAAAGTTAAAAGATGTCTATTTTGGAAAAGATTTAACTAAACTTGCTGAACAGCAAATGTGATTTGACACTTTTTAAATTCTGTAAAAATGAATTAGCACTTTACTATTGTAAGTGCTAATTTTTGTAATAGAATATAAGTGTAGCAAGAAGAAGGCTACAGGAGGTAATCATATGAATAATAATGAATTAACTAACAACAAAAAGTATAGAAGTTTCCGCGATGAATTTTGGGATAATTTCTTCAGCCCAGCTGAACAACATTCTCATAATGGTCGCATGCTTTCAACAGATATAGAAGAGAAAGAAGACTCTTATGTTGTAAATGTCGATGTTCCAGGAGCTAAAAAAGAAGATATTAATGTAGATCTTGAAAATGGATATTTAACAATTGGTGTCCAAGAGAAAGAAGAAAAAGAAGATAAGAAATATTTACATCATGAACGTTTCTTCGGTTCTTATTCTCGTACTTTCTATCTTGGGGAAGTTGATAAGGAAAATGTCAGTGCATCACTTGATAATGGTGTTTTGACAATTGTACTTCCAAAAAGTAAACCAGTTTCTAATAAGAGCCGTATTGAAATTAAGTAGTTTTTGAATCGATAAAGGATGGAAAAATCTGATTCCATCCTTTTTTACTAGAATTTTTTTAAAAAATTTTTGATAATGATAATATGGTTTTAGGTTTTTTTGATAAGAATATTATTTGAATGTGTTAAGCCCAATTTATATGGGAAAGTATAAACTAGCATTGAAAAAATAGTAGCTTAAAAAGGCTATTATAAATTTTTTTATTTTGAAGAAATAAAATATTGAAAATAAGAAAAATTAATTTCAAGTAATTTTATAATAGATGAGATTAAAAAGTATACTCTAGAATTGTATTTTGTATTTAAAATTTTTATGGAATATTAGTACTAAATTTGCACAAAATTAAAGTATGAAAAAATACTTGATTTTAGTTATATTTGCTACTTTGGTTAAAATGATAGGTATTGAGGGAGCTTTTGCACTTAATTTTACCAAATTTTCTTATCATAATTTTTTTGGTGGAGAACCACTAGGAATATTTTTATCGTTGCTATTGATGTTTTTTGTTCATTTATGTTTTTATTCTATGATGGTTGGAATTATATATTTAATTGATTATAAAAAAGAAGTATTCACCATTTACTTTGTAGAAGGATTAGCAATAAGTATAATAGAAACAGCTTTTTATAATCTTGGTGGAAAAAGTTTAATAGATACACTTCCATCGTTTCTCAATGTGATTTTGTTCAATATTATTTTAAGCTATACGATAAATATTTCTGTAAAACAATATAAAGGGATATAGAATTTATTTTTTCTTTATTGCTTTTTTAACTATGGTTTTAAGCAAAGAAAAGATATCATTATATAAATTGTCATCTTCAAGTTTAATAAGTTTTACTTCTCCTTTTATAATTAACAATAGAGCTATTGGTTTTATTGATGTTCCATAAAGTCCTAAAGATGAGGGGGTAGTTTCATCTATTATTTTAAATGTTAACTCTTTTTTCTTTAATGAAGAAAAGTAACTTTCACCTATGCCTGAAATCATATTTATTTTATTGATTGGAAAGACAATAGTATTTTCATCTATTTTAAAAGGAATAACTGAAAACTGATAATTAGTTGATGAAAAAGCAGCTAAATTGTCTCGGATTTCTTGGTAGAACTTTTTTTCTTCCATATTGTTTTCCTTTTGTTTATTAATATGGCTATTAAGCGAACTAAAGACAAACTTATATTTCCATATATTTTGATTCCTGATTTTGCGGCAAGACGATGACGATAATAAAAAGATCCTATTTTTTCTTGAGATAATTCTTTAAGTAAGGGAACAATTAAAGTAAAAAAAGCTTTAAAAAGAGGAGAAGATAAATCTTCACCAGTTGTGTTATATAAAATGGAAATATTTTTGACTTTAAAGGCCGCAAGTAAGGGCTTAAAATTTATATTATTGCTTGATGGCTTACTATTTTCTATTTTATTTTTTACATTGAATTTAAATTTGATCAATTTATTTATTTTGATACGAAATGTAACAAAATCAAAAATAAATTCTATTTGAACAGGAATGAGTAGAAAGATCAAAGAAAATAATAAAGGTAATATTAATAATAAAATGATTTTCATATTATTATTTTGAAAAAAATTTTTGATAATATTCAAAAAGGGTTAAATAAAATTAAATTATTTAACCCTCAAGCACTTATCGCTTATTGTTTTTTTGGTTTCTGTTATTTTGTCTTTTGTTTTCAGTGTGAATTTCAGAACCATATTCTTCGTGTTTTTCAGTTCTAGAATTTCTGACAGTTTGTTTTTTTTCTCTTTGAGTTTTTCTCATAATAACCTCCACTTATATTGTGGAGAGATATTTAAAAATTATTAAAATTCATCTTTTTCTTCGAGAGAAATAATTCTTTTTTCAGTATTATTTATCGCTTCTTGAATTAGTGGAGTGAAATCGAATTTAGCTTCTATTTCTTTTATTTTATCCATATGTGGGCATGTTGTTGGATCTTTTACTTTGAAAATAGTGCAGCAGTCTTCGTATGGACGAATAGATATATCATAAGTATCGATTGCTTGCGATATTTTTATGATATCTATTTTATCAGTAGTAGCTAAAGGACGAATAATAGGCATATGAATGGCATCTTCAATAGCAACAATACTTTTTAGAGTTTGGCTGGCAACTTGTCCGACACTTTCTCCGGTAGCCAAAACTAAATCATTATTAAAATGAGCAGTGGATTCAGCAATTCTAAGCATCATCCTTCTCATTATCGTGATTGCATAACTTGTTCCGGCTACTTCATAAATTTTTTCTTGAATTTTTGTGAAAGGGACAATATATAGTTTTATTTCTGGTTGATAAACATTGAGTTTATGCATTAGATCGGTGATCTTTTCTAAAACTTTTTCAGAAGTATATGGAGGTGCAGCAAAATGAATCATTTCTAGGCGAATACCTCTTTTCATCATAAGATAACTAGCGACTGGAGAATCTATACCACCAGAAAGTAACATTAAAGCTTTACCTGCTATTCCTAATGGATAGCCGTTTAATCCTTCTTCTTTTTCGCAGTAGATATATGTAAAGGCATCTCTTACCATAATGCGAACTTCTAATTCTGGATTATGCACATCGACTTTTTTATCGGTATTATGAAGAATTTTTGAGGCAACATAACGATTGATTTCATCAGAATGCATCGGGAATAATTTGTTGACTCTTTTAGATATGATTTTGAAAGTTTTGGCTTGAGAATTTTTGGCAATATTTAAAGCTTCCTCAGCAATTATTTCAATATCATTTGGAATAGCTTTAACGAGAGAAAAACTTGAAAGACCAGGAATTTTCTTTAAATACTCTTTTACATCATCGTAGTTTTCATCGTTTAAAGTTATGTAAATATGATCATGTCTAGCTTCATATTGAAGAGTAGGGAAATGAGGCTTAAGAGATTGTTTGATGTTGTCGTTTAATTTTTTTATGAATGTGTTTTTGTTATGACCTTTTGTTGACAGTTCGCCAAAGCGAACTAAAATTAAATTGTTGTTCATTGTTGATCCTTTCTAATACTGCTTAAAAGTTCATTTAAAGCTAACATGAATATTTTTCCATCTTCCAAAGATTCATCACCGGAAAAGGATAATCTTATTCCATTTCCACTTAGATAATCATCATAGCCATATGCTTTTAAAACATATGATCCACCAACTTTTTTACTGGAACAAGCACTTTTTGTTGAAACCATTATGTCTTTTCTTGATAAAGCTTCAGCAATAACTGATGCTTTATGTTCTTTCATGACAAAGTTTAAAATAAATGGAGATTTATCTTTTATTGGAAGAATAGAAATCTCAGGTATTTTTTCTAATTCTTCAATTAAATAAGAGCTTAGTGCTGTAGCATTTTTGACTCGTTGTTCATAAGTTTGATTAGCTCTTCTAAATGTTGTTGCTAAAGCGATTGCTGTAGGAAGATTTGTGGTACCTGAACGATATCCGTTTTCTTGACCACCACCATCAAGAAGAGGAACTAAATCTATATTATTTTTCTTAATCAATAGACCTGATCCTTTTAATCCATGAAGTTTATGAGCTGAAAAAGAGATTAAATCGCAATTTCGATAATCGATAGAAACTTTGTATAAGGCTTGAGTAGCATCGGTAAAAAAAGCTGCCTTTGAGTTTTCTTTTACAATTTTTGCCAGTTTATTTATATCATAAATTGCTCCAACTTCATTATTAACTGCCATTATTGATACAAGAATAGTATCGTCTCTTAGGGCGCTTTTTAAAGCTTTTTCATCAATACCTGAAGGTGTGACATCTAAATATGTTACATCATAACCACTTTGTTCGAAATTTTTATAAACGTTTAGAACTGAAGGATGTTCTACTTTGGTTGTTATTAAATGTTTTCCTCTTTTTTTATAACGTTCTACATAGCCTTTAATGGCTAAATTATTGCTCTCAGTAGCTCCACTTGTTAAAATTATTTCATCCTCTTTACAGCCAGTAAAGGAAAGATATTTAGCAATTTGCCGTTTAGCGCTTAAAAGCAAATTGTTTCCTTCCATCCCGAATCTATGAGTTGCCGAAGGATTGTTGTAATATTTTTTTAAAGCGTTTATATATGTATTTAAAACTTCTTCATCTATAGAAGTTGTTGCTGCATTGTCAAAATAAAGCATTTGATTACCTCAATATTAGTATATGTTTTTTATTTGATTAAATCGGGGCGTGTAGTTTTAATAGCGTTTAATGATTCTTCACTAGCTCTGGTGAAATCAGCTTCAAAGAAAGCTTTTTCTGCAACAAGCAAACTATTATTTACAGCAGAATAAGAAGTTCTTAAAAGATTTCCATAGACAATTGCATTTTCAGCGCGTTGAGAAAGTTCAATTTCAGATGAAATGTTTTCAAGTAAGCTTTCTATGCGTGGTTGAGCTTCATTATATATGGAATTTAAAGCGTTGATATCTAATGGAGTTTTGGAAAGAAGTTCATTTTCGTTTTCTAAGTAAGTATAGGCATGAACAAAAGATAAATGAACTTGGTCTTGTAAAGCTTCAACATTTAATTCTCTTAGGCTATACTCAGCTTCTTTTAATTTTGCATAATTATCACGAATGGATTTATATATTTTTTCTGCATCTTGTTTCAATGAATACAAATATTGTTTAAAGTCATTGAGTGTATTGGTAATTTTTGTCATTTCTGATTGAAGATCAGACATTTTTTTAAGCAATAATGAATAAGGTTGCTTTGTTGAGGAATGAATGAAAGAATCAAGATCACGCTTTATTGCGCTCATTCTTTGAATGTCTTCTTGTATCAGATGGATTTGCTCAAGATATGAGTCATCGATGATATAAATCTCTTTATACTCAGGTAACGAACGATTTAATTTTGCAAAATCTTTTTCAAGTTCGTAAGTGTTATCTGATGTGTTGGCTTGTTCTTTTTCAAATTGAATTTTTGCTTCTTTTTCTGTCTCAAATGCTGATAAAAAAGAATCGAGAACATCGAGCATTGAATCTATTTCATCTTTGACACCATTTATATTAAGTGTTGATAATTTTGTTTTTAATGTTTCGATATTTTCATTTATTTTTTCTATTTTAGCATTGAAATGCAAATGATGAAGAGGATAATGGTCATTGGACATTTGAGTGTAAATGTTGGTAACTTCTTCTATTCTTCGAGGAAGAACAACTCTTAAAAGAGTGTTATCGATAGGAAGGTCTTGGAGAGTTTCATCCAGTGCTGTAATAATTTGATCAATTCCTTTAATAATTTTATTTGCGCTTTCATAATCAGCGCCATCAGCAGATTTTTCAAATTCGGCTAATTGTTCAGAAATTTCAGAAAATACTAATTGAAAAGGTTCTTCAAGTCCAATCAACTCAGTAGCGTGAGAAGATAATTTTTCTTTGACCATGCGGAACTTTTCTTTTGTGACAACAGCATATCCACGGCAGTTATCGTCATCTTTTAAAATTTCGGATAAATCAGTATTTAATTTGTTGACACTCTTTGCAAAATCGTTGATATTTGTTCTTGTGCTTTCAATTATATCTTTAATTCCGCGATATTGTTTTTCTTTGTCTAAGGCTTCTAATGAACCAATAGCTTGTTCACAAGGAGCATCTATACTTGTTAAATTGTTGTTATAAGCTATTTTGAACTGATTTAATATTGATTCATATCGTGGATTATTTGAAGCGATGTATTCAATTCTTGTAATCATATTCAAGCAATCAACAGTCAGAACATTATGATTAGCATCATATTTTTTTCTAAGTTCTTTAATTTGTCTGGAATATCTTTTTTTGCGCCAGCAAAAAAGAAATAAAATTACCAATATTATTAAAATTCCAAGGACAACGAAGATAGACCATCCACCATTAGCAATGAAATCTTGACCACTTGCAAGTGTTTTTAAGGAAAAAGACATATATTTCACCTCGCTTTTTATTATATCATACAAATTGTCTTTTCTAAAAAATGGAAAGACATATATCATATTATAATAAGGTATTAAATTTAAAAAAAGAAAAAATCTAAAAAATTTTCAGTTTAAAAAAGCAGATGACTTTAAAAATTTTTTTAGAAAGATTTTAAATAATAACATTGGCTTTTTGATTTTTTGTTTAAAAAAATAGAAGATGGCAATAATTAAAAGTGTTAAACATAAAATTAGAAAGAGGAACAATATGTTTGAAAAATATACTCTTGAAGCACAGAAAATATTGACCATGGCTGAAAGCATCGCTTTTTCATTTGGAAATGATGAAGTATCAGAAGGCCATTTGCTTTTAGCTTTTTTAAAAAATGAAGAAAATGAAGTTTCCAAAGCTTTGGCTGATTATAATATTGATGAAAATATTATAAAAAACAAACTGATGGAAGAAAGTGAAGAAAAAGAATTTGCAGCTCCAATATATATGGCTTATAATTTTAAATTAAAAAAGATTTTGGATGACTGCATGAAAATAAAAGAAAATGAAAATGTTATTTCGACATTTGTTTTAGGCTTTTCTTTGCTTAAAAATTTAGATGATTCATATTTTCAAATTCTTCAGATTGAAGATAAAAATGAAGTGCTAAAAAAGTATAAAAAATTATATAAGCGCTGTTCTAATTTAGATAAAATAGTTGAACTTCATAGAATGGGAGATAGAAAACTTGATCCGTTAATTGGGAGAGAAGAAATTTTAGATGAATTGATTACAACTTTAAAAAGAAGAAATAAACCTAACCCTATTCTTGTCGGAGAGCCTGGAGTTGGAAAAAGCTTTATCGTTGAACATTTAAGCAAGAAAATCAACGAAGGAGAAATTAAAGAATTACAGGGAAAAGTTGTTTTTGAATTGGATTTACCATCAGCTGTCAGCGGAACAAAATATCGTGGAGAATTTGAAGAAAAAATTAAAAAGATTATTCAAAAAGTAATCGATGAAAAAAATGTCATCTTATTTATTGATGAAATACATAATATTGTTAAAGCGGGAGGGGCAGAAGGAGCGATAGATTGTTCGAATATTATCAAACCATATTTATCTAGGGGGGAAATTCAAATTATTGGAGCGACAACATATGAAGAATATGAAAAGGTGTTTTCAACAGATAAAGCATTAAAAAGAAGATTTCAAATTATATCTATTAAAGAAAATAGCCGAGAAGAAACTTTGGATATTCTAAATGTTTTAATACCGATTTATGCTAAATATTATGGTAAAAATGTTTCTGATGGTATAGGAAAATTTATTGTGGAATGTGCTGATAAACATTTACCTAATCTTTCTTTTCCGGATAAAGCGATAGATATATTAGATAATTCTTTAGCTCTCACAAAAAAAGATTTATTAACTTTTGATGAAATTAAAACATGCATGAAAAAAATTTATCATGTAGATTTAGATTTCAATTTTAATTATGCGAATATTTTTCAGGATTTAAAGAAAGAAATTTTTGGTCAAGACAAAGCTTTAAATCAATTAGAAAAATCTATGACTTTATGCATGAATCAAAAGCAAAAAGGAGTTCTAGGATGTTTTTTATTCATCGGTCCAAGCGGAGTTGGAAAAACTTATCTTGCTAAAAAGCTCGGAGAAAAATTGTTCTGTGATGAGAGTCATTTTTTAAAGATGGATATGGCTGGGTATAAAGATTGCAGTGCGATAATTGGTTCCTCTCCTGGCTTTGTTGGATATAAAGAAGAATCTATTTTAATAAAAACACTTACTAAATGTCCAAATTCTTTGATTCTGTTAGATGAAATTGAAAAGGCAAGTCCACAAATACTTGATTTATTTTTGTCTATTTTTGAAGAAGGATACTTTTATTCATCTTTTGGAAAAAAGATTGATTGTTCAAATGCAATATTTATTTTAACTGGGAATATAGGATTTTCATTGAATGATGAATTACATTTTCAATTTTCAAACTCTCAAAAAAATGATGAAAAAATGCTTTTAAAATATTTTAAATTTGAATTTTTATCGAGATTAGATGATATTATTTATTTCAATTATTTAGATGAAGAGGCAATTGTTAAAATCGAAAAAGAATATTTAAAAAGTGATGATGAAATATCTATAGATAATACAGTTATAAATGAGACGAAAAAATATGGGGCACGGGCAATTATAAAAAATGCGAGATATAAATTATTAGAAAAAAAGATGAAAAAAGACTATGCTTAGAAGGCATTAGGATGTCTTTTTATAAATTCGACTCTGGTTAGTTTTCTTTCAGCTCGTTTCATTGTTTCTTTTAAAAGAACATTGTTTTTATCACTGGGAATAGCAATTCTTTTATTGCTGCTATAAACATAAAAAACAAATGTTCTTTTTTTCTTTGTATAAAGATCATCTATATATTCAATATCTTTAAATTTATACTTTTTTTCTTTAATTAAGTATCGGATAATCAATTCTTTTTCAGTTAAAGTATATTTAGTTCGAAAGCATAAAACAATTGTAAAGATGATTCCTATTAATCCCATGACAGATGGAAAAATTAAATCGCTAGTAGTAAATTTTTCAGAAAGTAAAAGCTTGGTTAATAGTGGACTAAAACCGATGAAGACACAAAAAAGAGTAAAACCTAGGCCATTTACTATTAAGCGGATTAATCGTGGTTTAATAATCATTTTATTTCTTCCTTTTTTTATTGTAACATATTTTTTATTTTTGAAAAAATAATAGAGCAATTTAATTATTTCATTGCATTTTTCTTTTAAGTATAAGTGATTATTGATCAAAAAATGATAATAATTATACATTTATAATTAATTTTCTAAAATGAAAAAAATAAATACTTTTTTTAATAACTTTATAATTTTAGCAAAATGCTTATTTTTTATTGAGTTGCTTTTTTTTCCGTGTTAAACTTTATTGAGACAAGAGAAATATGAATAACAATTTATTTGATAAAATACCCGAGAACTTCTTCTCAGTTCTCTCAAGAAAGTATAAATCGGTTTATGCCTTAGCCCTTTTAACACTTTATGAAACATTAAAAACTTATAAGGTTTCTATTAAAAAAACTGACTATTTAAATATGCTGACTTCGCGAATCAGTGACAGCATGTCACTATTTTCTGTTGCCTTAGATCGTCTTGATGATAAAGATGATGAAAAAATAGAAAGCGCTGCAGACGTCAATGAAGAATTAACTCCTTCAAAGATTTCTTATATTGTTAAAAAGCTTGAAAAAACTGGATGGATTGAATTAGAAAAAGATGTAAAAACCAATACTGAATATATCTTTTTGCCAAGTTACTCCATCAAGATGATTGAGCTTTTGAATTCGTTATCATCTGATGTTAGCTTTTATCTTCCTTTGGTTCACCAGACATATAGTGAATTGAAACTTGAAGATGAGAAAGAAGATGAGTTTATGTTTAGGGCAGTTTTAAATGCTCGTAAGAATGCGGATGAATTGGAATTAAATGTTACTTTGCTCCATCATTCAATCTGCGTTTTCGGACATAAATTAACCACTATTTTTTCACCTAATGAAGCTTTGCATCAGCATTTTGATAATTTCCAAACTGAGATTACCGATAAGATATATCATCCGATGAAGACATTTGATTCATTGAATTTATATGCTTTACCAACTATTAAAATTTTGACAAGGTGGATGGATGATGATCGACTTATAAATAAAATGGTTATGCAAGCGAGAGCCGATAGTCAATTCGCTGGAAAATCTCATAGTGAAATAGTTGGATTTATTATTACAAATATTCGCGATACGATAGATGTTTATCGAAGACTACAAAAGTCTTTTGATGAAATAGATAAAACCAATGCTGAATATACGGCTGCTGTTCAAAAGAAAGTCAATTATTTATCGAGTAGCGATAAAACTATCATTGGCAAGATTAAATCTATTTTGGTCAGAGCAGCGAAAGAAATTAAAAATAATCCTGATAAAGACTATGATGAAATGGAATTTCTCCAGCAAATGGGGGATACTATTTCCATTTATCAGCAAGGTTATATCGATCAAGATTCTTTAACTCCTCCTTTTAAAAGATCGGTTAAAGAAGAATTTGAACCTGAGAGTTTGCCTGATCCATTTAGTGGAGATATGGACTTTGATGATTTAGGATTAGAAGAGCTTAATAAATATGGTCCTGAAAGTGTTGATAATTTCATGTCAAAAGCTTTTGGAAAGAAAAATGAGATAACTACAGGAGATATTGATTTTCAAGATTTTGATGATTTCATCTTGTTTATTCTTGCTGAAGTCCGCGCTGAACTTCAGATATCTTTCTATAAGATGGAAAGAGTAAAAGAACAGGAAGAAATAATTAAGCAAGGTTTCCGTCTTCCAAATTTTGTATTTACACGAAAGGAGTTACTCCATGTTTGAGGAAAGATATAAAGCACTTTCTAGTGCAGAAAAAAAACTATTTACTTCATATGTTGATGAGTTATTGTTCGATTCTTTTATTGTAAGAAAAAAATATGATCGCGTAACTGGCGTAAGCAAGATTAGTCCTACTTATTTGTTTATTGAAAAATATTTTGATATTTTTGAGGAATATGTGAAGTATGCTGGTTATGATTTAGCAAAAGATGAAGATAGTGGAGTTATATTTTTATTTAATCCTGAAGGAACAAATAGATTGAGATTAGATTCTGTCACTACTTTGTTGGTCTATGCTCTTCGCTATCATTATGAAGAAACTTTAAAAAGCAATAGTTCAAGAACTGAAATTCTTGTTGATTCTGTAGCTTTAAAATTGTTGATTAAAGATTTGAGCTTAAATAAGGTTAGCAAAAGAATTTCTGCTGTCAGTATCGCTAGCTCTTTACGCTTTTTAGCTCAGCATAATGTTGTTGCTCGTTGCCAACATAATTTCAATGATCCTTCTTATTCTTTTTATATACTGCCATCTATTCGCTATGTTATCGATTCTTTACATATGAATAATTTAGCCAATTCTATTCGTGAAAGCGAATATGAAAATGGTGGAAGTGAGGAAAGTGACTTATGATATTATTAGATAAATTACGTCTCATCAATTGGCATTATTTTTTAAATGTTACTGCTGATATAAAGAAAATTACTTTTTTAACTGGTGCAAATGGTACAGGTAAAAGTACAATTATCGATGCTATGCAACTTCTTCTTACTGGTGATACAGCTGGTAGAAACTTCAACAAAGCAGCTTCAGAAAAAACTGGACGAACTTTAAAGGGTTACTTAAGAGGAGATACAGGAGAAACAGATAGCGGTGATATCATTTGTTTAAGACATGGTAAGTTTTCATCTTATGTTGCCATGGAATTTACGGAAAATGAAAATGAATATTTTACTTTAGGAATAGTTTTCGATTGTATCGATGATTCTTATTCTCATCAATTTTTCTATATTAAAGATAAATTCCCTGAAAATAATTTTACAAATGTAGATATTATCGATAATGCTAAGTTGCGTCCATTATCTGGTAAAGAATTGGTTCAATTTTGCAAACAACATTATCGTGAAAGTGAATATACTTTCTTCGAAAGTAATTTAGCTTATCAAAAATTTATTAAAGATAGATTTGGTGGTTTGCCAGACAAGTATTTTACTTTATTTAAAAAAGCTGTTGGCTTTACTCCTATTTCTAATATCGCCCAATTCATTACAGAATTCGTCTGTGATCTTGATTATCATGTAGATATCACTCCAATGCAAAGCAACATAGAACAATATAAGCTTTTGGAAGTTCAAGCCAAGGCCATGCAAGAAAGAATTGATAAATTGACTGGAATTCAACAGGCTTTTACCGATTTCCGTGGAATTAAAAATGATATGGTATTATCTAGCTATATTGTTGATCGCGCAAATTATGAAGTTGCAAAAAAGACATATGAAGCAAGTAAATACCGTTTGGAACAAGCTAAATTAGAAATTGAAAGCTTGAGACAACAAATTGAAGAAACCAATATCAATATTAAAGATTTGAGCGATGATCAAGAAAGATATACCGCTTCAAAATTAGGTCTTCAAGGATATAGTGTTGCAAGTGGTATTAATTCTAAGAAAAATGAACTTTTAAATAGAATAACCGCTTTAACTATTTCTTACGAAAATGCTATTACACAGATTAAAGAATATGTTAAGAGTTATGATGATATCGCATCTAAATTAGTTAATAAATTTAATGAAAATTATAATTTGGATTTCTTATCTTCTAATCAAGAAAAAGCATTGCTACATCTTTTAGAAGTTGCTGATGAAGTCAGAGATACTGCTTTTGATATTCGCGACAAAATAGATCATAAGAATTTGACTGATAATGATTTAACAAATTTCCAATCTTTGATGAGCTCTTTCAACAAAGAAGGAAATACTTTATATCATCAGATTGAAAATGAATTATATTCTAAAAGTGAAGAGTTGGATATGATTTCTTCAGATTTAGATAATATGTCCAAAGGACAAAAACCATTCTCTCCTACATACTTAGAACTTAGATCATCTTTTTATAATTCTTTAAAAGCTCGTCATTCTGATGCTTTTGTCGATACTTTCTGTGATTTAATCGATATTAAAGATAAAACATGGACTCGGGCAATTGAGGCGGTTTTGTATAACACGAAATTTAATTTCTTTGTCAATGATGAATATTATGAAGAAGCCAATGAAATATTAGTAGGAATTACTAGAAGAATGAATATTTATTCAGTTTCATTAGTTGATGCTTCTAGATTGATAGATCGCAATTTTGAAGCTAAAAAGGGTTCCCTTGCTGAAGTTATTTATACCGAAGATGATGGGGCTAGAGCTTATGTAAATTATCTTTTAGGAAATATAAAACGTTGTCGCACTTTTGAAGAAGCTAGAAATAGTGGAAATGGTTTATTGCCTGATTGTACAGGATATCATAATTTTTCAACTTGGTATTTAAATAGAGAAAAATCTAAAGTTAATTATATTGGTACTGCTTTAAGTGATGATGAAATCTTCGAAAGAAAAGAAGAATTTAATAAACTTAACAGAGAATATTCTAAATTCACCGAAGTATTTAATTATCTATCAGAATTAAATAATCTTGATGTTATGTCTTTAAATGAATGCAATGGTTATAAAGAAGTTTTAGCTTCTCAAAAAGAAATTAAAGCCCTCGAAAATAATATTGAAAAATATGATGAAGAACTTCAAGAAGGTGATCTTGATGAAGTCAATAGCATCGATGCTAAAATTCAAGCGATTTCCCAAGATATCTCTGCTTTGCAACAAGAAAAAGAAGAATATCTTACAAGAATTGGTGAAAAGAAAAATGAAGTTAAGCAAATCGATGAAATATTGCTTCCAAATCAACTTCATGTTATGGAACAAGCTTCTGAAAAGCTTACTGCTTATTCAGCAGAATTTGTTGAAAATGTCGGTATTCCATTCTTCGATAATGCTTTAGCAAATCTTTCTATCGATAGAATTAAAGAAGATGCTAATAGAAATTATATTCAAAAATCTTCTAAACTTCGTTCAGCCAGAGAAAATTTAATAAATCTTCGTGCAAGATATGTTAATGAGAGACATTTGAATTACGATACTACAAATGAAGAATCAAATGAAGAATTTGATAAAGAATTAGAATCTTTATCACAGGTAGAACTTCCAGCATATAAAGAGAAGATTGTTGCGGCTCATGATAAGGCTGTCAAAGAATTTAAAGATGATTTCATCTATAAACTTAGAACTTCAATTATGACTGTTTCAAGTCAAATTGATGAACTCAATCAAGCATTAAAAGATGTTAAATTTGGTCGAGATTCTTATCGTTTCTCTGTAGCACCAAATCGTGA
Organism: Firmicutes bacterium CAG:345; assembly: GCA_000433315.1. Lineage (NCBI taxonomy): Bacteria > Bacillati > Bacillota > Firmicutes bacterium CAG:345. The sequence continues at coordinate 25,105 of FR893355.1, forward strand.
TTATCAAGAATATTATGATATGATAACTGATGATTTATTGCTTAGCATTGGAGATACTGAAGATCAATTTTTGCAAAAATATTCTACTTTGATCGAAAATTTGATCGATTTGATTACTTCAGCAAATACAGAAGGCAGTTCTGCTGAACAAAAAGCTCAAGTCTTACAAAACATCGACAAATTTACTGATTATCGTACATACTTGACATTTGACCTTAAGGTTAAAACCGGTGATTCTGAAGTTGAAAACTCTTTGGCAAGAACATTTAAGAAAAAATCCGGTGGTGAAACGCAAACACCTTTCTATATTTCAATTTTAGCTTCCTTTGCTCAACTTTATCGTACAAACAAAAAAGAAAACAATAATACTATACGTCTTGTTATCTTTGATGAAGCTTTCTCAAAGATGGATGCTGCCCGTATCATTGAATCTGTCAGTTTATTGAGATATTTCAATTTGCAAGTTATCCTTTCAACTCCGACGGAAAAAGTCCCAAATCTTTCTACAGAAGTTGATGTTACTTTGACAGTTCACCATGATGATAAATCAAAATCTTCATATATTTCTGCACATGAAGATTTGATGAAAAATCGTGTTAGACCAAGAAATATATAAAATTTGAATTGCTGTTTATTTAATTAGACAGCAATTTTTTTAATGTAATAATTGTTTAAACATTTAGTGACAAGGAGACTGATTTTGTTGTATAATTTTATTGTTGAAATAGTTCAAATGAAAGGGGTATTTTTATGCCTTTTGTGGATAATAGTACATATTCCGAAGAACTTTTAAAAAAACGGAAAAAATATCGCAAAACTACGGCAATTTGGGGCAGTGTTATTTTCTTTTTAACTTTGGCCATCCCTTTTGCTTATGTCTTTTTATTTGGATGTTATAATGGCTATGGCGGAAATAAACCTGTTGAATTTATGCAGAGTTGGAATTGGTTGAGAAATATAAAATATTTTGATTCAGCTATAACAACACCATTTTTTAATATTTTTGATAATGGGTTTGATTCTTTTGTGTCTGAAGGTAATATTTTTAGACTTTTGATATTTTTTGGTACTATTATTTTAGCTATTTGTTTAACGATTGGATTTTGCTTTCTTTCGACATTAATTTTTAAGAAGAAATATTCTAAAAAATACTTATGGACAATTTCAAAAATTGCGGAAAGCATTGGAATGATGATCGAATTTTATGATGATTCAAACAATATAGACACCCAGGAAATTAATGGAATTTTAAAAAATGCTGGAGTACTCGATCAGACTTTATATGAAAATATAATTGTTAAGGATAAGAATATTGGATGGAATGGTATTCAACTTCAATATGAATTGAAAAAGAAGAAAAGAAATGCTTTTTTGATGACTATGGTTTTAGATAATCCTAAAGATCTTTCCTTTGTTCAATTTAGAAATTTCGGTCAACCATTGATAACAAATTATGAAGATATCAATTTGACTAAATATGGATTTGCTGATAATAATCTTTTATCAAGATTTGTTTGCTACGCAAAAGAAAACGAGAATATATATCGTTTTATCGATGAAAAAGGGGCAAAATCAATTTTTGACATACAGCACTTTCTTTCTTCTCCAATAGTAATTACTTTAGCGGGAAATAATCTTTCTATATTTATCGATGGTTTTTTATTAAAAGTAGCGAAACCATATAATAAAAAAATCGATGAAAATTTTTTAAATGAAGAGGTGAAAACTTTTGCTAGTTTAAATAAATTATTTTTTAATTTAGCGCGGAGTTTTTCTAAGGAATTATTAGAACAATAGGATAATATAGATTATTTTTAATCTTTATTTATATTATTAGATTCTTGCAAGGAGGAAATATGCCAAAAAAAACTATGGTTGCGATGATTCTAGCTGGGGGAAAAGGAACTCGTCTAGAATCGTTAACAAGAAAAAATGCTAAGCCGGCGGTATTTTATGGAGGGAAATACAGAATTATTGATTTTGTATTGTCCAATGTTGCAAATAGCAATATAAATTCAGTTGGAATTTTAACTCAATATGAAAGTATTGGTTTAAATACTTATATTGGTAATGGTAGCAAATGGGGCATTGATGGAAATAGATCTTTAACATCTATTCTTCCACCACGTCAAACTGAAGGTGGATTATCCTGGTATCGTGGAACTGCTGATGCTATTTATCAAAATTTGGATTGGTTAGAAAATATAAATCCAGAATATGTTCTTATTCTATCTGGTGACCATATTTATCGTTGCAATTTTAATGAAATGCTTGAAATTCATAAGAAAAATAAGGCAGATGTTACTATTGCAGCTTTAGAAGTTACTTTAGAAGAAGCAAGAAGATTTGGTATTTTATCAGTTGATGAAAATGATAGAATTACGGAATTTGCTGAAAAGCCAAAAAATCCTAAATCAACCCTTGCTTCAATGGGTATTTATATATTTAATTATCGTTTGCTTCGCGATAGTTTAAAAGCTGATGCTAAAGAAGACACTGATCACGATTTTGGAAAAAATATTATTCCCTCATTATTGAAAAATAATAAACGTTTATTCATTTATCGTTTTGAAGGTTACTGGAAAGATGTTGGAACGATTCAAAGTTTATGGGAAGCTAATATGGATTTATTAAAAAATCCTTGTCCAATAGATTTATTTGATCCATCTTTAAAAGTTTTCTCAGAAGATACTCACTCAAAACCACAATATATAGGTCCTAATGCTAAGGTTACATCATCTTTAGTAAATCAGGGTGCAACCATTTTAGGAAATGTCAATAATTCTGTAATATTTAATGATGTTACTATTGAGGAAGGCGCTGAAGTAGATTCTTCTGTCATTATGCCAGGGACTATAATTCGCGATGGAACTCATTTGTCTAATGTTATTGTATCTGATGAATTAGATATAAAAGAAGATCATCTAGCTACCAAAGAGCATGTTGAACTGATTAGCAAATAAGGAGAATTTATATGGAAAAAGTAATTGGCTTATTAAATTTACATTGCGATCGTGATTTAGGTGCTTTAACAGCTAAGCGCAGTATTGCTTCAACTTCTTTTTTAGGACGTTATGCTTTTTTAGATTTCCCACTTTCTAATTTTGCAAACTCCGATATTGATGTTGTTGGAATTTTGGTTCGCGATTCATTGAGATCTCTTATTCGTCATTTGGGATCTGGACATTCATTTATGGATAACACCAAACTCGGTTCTATTACTATGCTTTATGATGAACCTTATGCTCATAATCTTGGGTATAATAATGATATTAATAACCTATTAGAAAATAAATGGTTCTTAGATAATTCTTCCGCTACTACAGTTGTCATTGCTCCAAGCTCGATGATTTGCAGTATCGATTATCGTCCTTATATTGAAAAACATTTGCAAAGCGGATCAAGAATTTCTATGATTTATGCTCCAAATCAAGATACTAAGAATCATTTCATCGATTGTGATTTATTATCTTTTGATTCTACTGGTAGAGTTCAATCTATCACTCGAAATCGGGGAAATACTGAAAAAGGTGATGTGTTTTTAAACATGATAATCATCGAGAAAGAAATGTTGAATTCTTTAATTCAATATGCTTCTAAAACTTCTTCTTTCTTTACACTTAGAGATACATTGGCTTACGTTTGCAAAGAGATAAAGATTTTTTCTATTCCTTGTGATAATTTGGTTTATTATTTCGATTCTCTTTCATCTTATTTAAATCAAAGTCTAGATCTTTTGAATCCACAAAATTTTAATAAGTTATTTGTACCACATTGGCCGATATATACTAAAACCTATGATACTCCACCTGTTATTTATGGAGATAAATCCGAAGTTAAAAATTCGTTTATTGCTAATGGTGCACATATAGAAGGTAAAGTTATTAACTCCATTATTGGTCGTGATGTTTATATTAAAGAAGGGGCGGAAATTAGAAATTCAATTATTTTCTCTAAGGGTATTGTCTCTGAAAACACTTTCCTTGATCATGTTATTTGTGATAAGGAAGCGCAAATTTTATACTCCAAGAAATTGGTTGGAAAAGAAGATGAACCATTCTTTATCCGTCGTGAGAATATTGTATGATAATTCATTTTGTAACTAGTGAAACTCTTCCATTTTCAAAAACTGGTGGATTAGCGGATGTTTGCTGTGGCCTTGGAAAAGCTTTGGCACATCTAGGACAAGAAATTATAATTATTTCTCCAATGTATAAAGGCATATATTCTCCAAGTTTTGAACATGTTGCAACTTTACCAGTAACTATGAGCTGGAGACATAGAAATGCTGATATTTATAAAACTGTTTATAATGGCGCAACTTATTTATTTGTCTCTGAACTTTATTATTTCAATAGAGATACACTTTATGGATATGATGATGATCTTGAAAGATTTGCTTTCTTCCAACTTGCGTATATTGAAATTGTTAGAAGATTAAATATGCGTGCTGATATCATTCATGTTCATGACTGGGAAAGTTCAATGGTTCCATTGCTTTTAAAAAAGAATGGATTTTCTTGCAAAACAATATTGACAATACATAATCCAGCTTTTCAAGGAAATTCTGATCCTTCAAGTCTCCTAAATTATTTCAATTTGGATTTATCTAATTATTATGATGGCACCTGTCGTTTTCATGATTATTTTTCCTGTTTGAAAACAGGAATTATGACTGCTGATAAAGTTACTACTGTTAGCTCAAATCATGCAAAAGAATTATTGGCGGATTTAGTTAGTTATAATGAAATAGGATATATAATCAATCTTCGTAAAGATGATTTTATCGGGATTGTAAATGGAGTAGATGTAGATGAATATTCTCCTGCTATCGATGGATATATTTCTAAAAATTATAATTTCAAGAATATGCGAACAGGAAAAAGAATTTGCAAGGAAAAGCTTGAAGAACGTTTTAGTCTACCACCTATAAAAGGACCTAGTTTAGGAATTGTTTCTCGCTTAACTGAACAAAAAGGATTAGATTTATTGCAGAATGTTATTCCGAGTATTATAAAAAATGATATGCGTTTATATGTTTTGGGAAGCGGTGATTATCATTATCAAAATATGATAAGAAATTGGAGTAAATTTTATCCTAACAATATTATTTATTATGAAGGATATTCTACAGAACTTTCCCATTTAATATATGCTGGTACTGATTTCTTCTTGTTGCCTTCTAAATTTGAACCTTGTGGAATTGGACAATTGATTGCTAAAGCATATGGCAGTGTACCTATTGTTTCTTCTGCTGGAGGACTTTATGATACGGTTATTCCTTTTGATGGTAATAATTTGGATAAGGCTGAGGGATTTAGATTTGAATATTCTCATCCAGAACAATTTGTAGAAATATTCGATTTAGTAAATAAAATGTATATGGATAAAAGCTATGAAGTTTTAGCCAAAAATAGTATGAAGGCTGATTCTTCTTGGAATGCAATAGCTCCGAAATATTTAAAATTATATCAAAGCATTTAATTTATGAAGGGGTAATCCCTTCATTTTTTTAGCGATAACTTCATATATTCAAAAAGAGGTGAAATATGAAATTAGCTATTTTGGGAACTGGACTTGTCGCTTTAAAATTGAATGAATATTTAAAAAATGATGGCTATTTGGCAGATATTTATTCATCGAGAAAAAATAAAAAATTTTTAGATTATAAAGAGTTAGAAAATAATGAATATGATGTTGTTTTTGGATGTTTAGATGGAGAAAAAACAAAAGAAATTTATCCGAAGGTAAAAGCAAAAATATTTATAGATAATTCGGAGTGTTTTCGTCTAAATAAAAACTGTCCTCTTTATATTGCGGGAGTCAATGAAAATATTATCAACAAAGAGACTAAATTAGTTGCTAATCCTAATTGCGTAGCAATAATGTTAGCTTCTTTTCTCATGCCTTTTAGCAAAGCTTTTAAAATAAAGAAAGTTATTGTTAATTCATTGCAGGCTGTTTCTGGAATGGGTCAAAAAGCTAAAGATTATTTCTTGATGGAAAGAAGTGATTTTGAATATTTTGACCAGGATGTCACACCACGATTTTCTTTGAATGGAGAATTGATTCAAATATTAGACAATGTCATTCCACTTGTCGGCGAAATTGAAAAGGATGGAATTTCACATGAAGAAAGAAAAATTTCTGAGGAGTTAGAAAAATTAATCCCTAATATTGAAGTTGCCACAATGTGTTATCGTATACCTGTATTAAATGGGCATACTGCCTCACTTCATATTACTCTTGATGAGAATTTTGATAAAAATAAAGTTCTTAGATTTATAGAAACTAAATTGAATATTAAATATATAGAAATTTGTTCTTTAAAAGAATCTTTAAAAAATTCTGAAGACATCTATGCCACAAGATTGAAAAAAGATCCTTATTGTCCATATGGTTTTTTTATCACTTTGATGAGCAACAATATAACAATAGGAGCAGCCTATAATTCTTATAGAGCTTTTAAAAAGTATGAAGAGAGCAATAAAATTTTATAATCTTATCTCGTGTGGAAACTCATTTTTTATTGTCGATGATTTGAAATCTTTAAATCAACTTTTTTCTAGAGAAATTAATAATCAAGCAGATGGAGTTATTGTTTTGACTAATTCGTTAACTGCTGATGCTCATTTTACTATTTATAACAAAGACAAAAGCAGAGCAAAAATATGTGGAAATGGTCTTGCTTGTGCTGCCTTCTACCTTAAGAAAATAAGAAAAATCGATAAAGAAATATATACTTTTTTAACCGATAATGGATATTATAATGTGAAAATTAGTGATTTTGTTGAAGTCAATTTTCCTTTGCCTAGTTTTATATATTCGAAAAATGATAGTTGTCTGATCAATGCTGGGAATCTTCATTATATTGATTTGGTAAATAGTTTTTCTACTGATAAAATGATCAAAATGAACGAATATTTCGATGATAAAATAAACATTCATCAGGTTAAAAAAATAGATGAAACTCATTTTAAATATATTTCATTAGAAAGTGGAGTTGGTTTTACTAAATCTTGTATAAGTGGGGCGGTTAGTATTTATTTCTTTTTAAAAAATGAATATGGTATAAGTGGAAATATTTTTTTGATAGCTTCTGGTGGAATACTGCAAATTGAAGAAAAAGATAATATGATTGTCGTAAGAACTGAAGTTGATATTGTATATCAGGGAATAATATATGAAAGTTAATATTTCGAGGAGAGTTTATTTAAATAATTATACTAATAGATTCCAAAAACTTTACCAAATTAATGGTAAAAAAGAACTTAAAACATTAAATTTTGGAATAGGTGAAGATGTAAATTTAATAAAAAATGAGGATTTAGAAGAATTTTCTCGCATTTGTGCGAAAAAAGAAAACTATGGATATTCAGAAAATATTTGTCCTGGATTAAAGGAAGCTTTTAGTTTTTACTCTTTGAAAAATTATGGTGTTTATTTACAAAATGATAATTTAACTTTCTCTATGGGAATAAAAAATGCTTTAAATAAATTAGCATTTTTATTGGTAAACAAATAGGATAAAGTTCTAGTAACTTCACCTGGATATAATGTTTTTGAAAGAGCGGCTAAAATTTATGGTGCAGAAATAAAAAGAGTTTATCTTACAGAGGAAAATAATTATTCTCCTGATTTGGTTGAATTTTGCAAAAGCAATGATTATATTCCGAAAATAATTCAAATCAATTATCCGAATAATCCAACAGGGCGAAGTGTTAATTTTAATTATTATCAAAAGTTGGTTTCTTTTGCGAGAGAAAATAATATTATTGTTATTAATGATGCGGCATATATAGATTATACTTTTAGATATTATCCAATAAGCATATTATCTCAGGGAATGGATAATTTAATCGAACTCTATTCAGCTAGTAAAAGTTTCGGATTAACAGGAGCAAGAGTTGGAGTTATTGCTGGTGATAAACAAATTATCTCAGCTTTGGATATGATAAGAGATCAATTTGATAGTGGTTCTTCGAAAATTTTTTTAGAGTTTTATAAATATTTTCTTTTAAATAAAAACATAGAAGAAAATAGAAAAAAGTATCGATTAAGATATTTTAAAATGAGAAATGTTTTACAAAAAATTGGATTTGAAGTGCAACCTTTGGATTCTACTTTTTATGTATTTTTTAAAATATGTGAAAACAGTATTAATTATGCATCTGATTTAAGGAAAAATAAGAATATTTTATTAATTCCTTATGAAATTGAAGGTGAAAATTACATACGGATGAGCTTGACCTATAAAGAAGAGAACGATCTGGAGTTATTTGAACAGAGAATGAGTGAATAGTAAAAATAAAAGGAGAATTGATCTATACTATGTAGAAAATATTTTTTTGGTTGTAATAATAATTTCTTTGTTTCTTGCGATATCTTTAAACAAACAGAATATAGAATATTTAAAAAGAGAAATTAATAAAATTCCTAAAAATGAAGAAAATATAATAAGAAAAAAAGCAAAATATATAGCCTTTGTATATGTTTTTGCTTCTATATATTTTGCTTATGTGGCGTATGTGGACTATGTTGAAGAAAAAACTAAAACAAGAAAATTATATTTGATAGCGGCGACGATATTGGTTATTTCTAGCCTTATTCGTTTGTATAATCTCTATTTTTCAGATGCAACTATTGAAGGAAGTGAAGATTATGCTTTGTGATTTAATTGCGATAATTTTTTGTTATAAAGAGAATAGACTTCATCGGTAACTTCTAAAATTGTGTGCGTGTCGGTGTCGATTGTATAATCGACATTTGTGAAATTATCATCGCTGAAGCAAATTTTATCGTTAGAAATCCTTTCTCTTATTTTTTCAAGCGGATCTTGTCTTATAATCATTCTATTAAATCTAGTTATTTCAGATGCTAAAAGACGAAAAACAATAATTGTATCTTGATTTAAAGCTTGCATGGCCTTAACACCATTTGGCTCGAGAATAATCGCTTTATTTATGCCGATTTCTTCTTTTGAAGTCCCATAATAATTTCCATTATAAATAGTCCATTCAACGAATTTATTTTCAGATATCATTTTTTGAAATTCTTTTTTAGTAATGAAATGATAATCTTCGTCAGGAATTTCGAGAGATCGAATTTCTCTTGTGGTATGAGTAACAACTTTGTCTATTCCATATTTAATTTTTAGCAATTTTACTACTTCAGTTTTTCCAGAAGCACTTGCGCCAGTTAATACAATCATTGATGGTCCTTTTTTATGTTTTCAAGAATACCAGTCATGTATTTTATATATGTATTATATTGCGATGAAAATTCTTCTTTAGTTTGGTAAAGTATAGCACTACAAATACCATTTCCTAACATATAACTTAAAGCACTGGCTTCTTCAGTAGTTATATTGTACATATTTTTTTAGCACCTTCAACAAGAATTCTTTTACAAGCTTCTGTTGTAAGCGTTAAATAGTAGGTTCTTAGAGAATTTAAAAATGTCCAGTGGATATGATTTTCTAATTTATCTTTATTTTTTATTGTAATGTTAATAAAAATATCGAATAAAATTTTTGGACTATCAAAATCAATGCTTTTCAATAAAGTATTGATTGTTTCTTCGTAATTTTTTAAAAAGCTGTGCAAACATTCGTTAAAAAGTTCATTCTTGGAAGAAAAATAATAATAGAATAAAGAAACTGAACAATTTGCTGCTTTCAATATTTCATGAATAGATATTGCATCGTACCCCTTTGTCATAAAAAGGTTCGTGGCACAGCTTATAATCCATTCTCTAGTTTGATTAGATTTCATATATTTCAATATTCGCCTACGTTCTCGATTTTAACATATCATCTAAAAATTGAGAATGATTTATGTAAAAAATAGAAAAAAACTAGCTATTTTATTTTATTGTTATAATTTTATAGTGAATAGGTTTTATTGCTAACAATTCATTGAGCTTAGTTCTCGATGAAGATCCTGGATCTCTTATTAAAAAACTATTTGATGATAATGTATTTCCACCAGTGAATCCATAAACTACAACATAATGTTGATTACCACTTTTATCTTTTAAACCAACCATTATAGGTTGTCCTTTTTTAAGAGTATTATAAATTGTAGTTAATGGATTTGAGATAGAAGAAGAGACATTGTATGTTGTAGTTGGCCAATATAAAGCTCCAGAAGATGTGAATTTTAAAGTCTTTGAATAATCATAAGGCGTAATGTCTTTTTTGGTGCGATAAGATTCCATAATAGATAATGCTGTTACTGCACATCCTGAGCTTTTGAAAGTTTTGCTTGAATTACCTAATTTTTTATTCGCCCAACGAGAATCAAATTGTTTATAATCCTTTGTATTAATGGAAATTTTTGAATATTTTTGTGAATAATTGTCTGAAAGATAATTGTTGCTTACATATCCTATTTTGTTTCCATCATAAACAATTTTTGCCCATGAGTTTGTTAAAAGTAAAACACCTATTTCAGTATTTTTAGTTAAAGTTCCTATCTTTGCATAATTTGTTGAAGGTCCTTTCCTAATATTTAAAGAGTTGGCATTTACTTTTTTTATGGATTTGGATGCTAAAATAGAATAGTTTTTACTTATATATCCTGTTTTATTTTTACTATATTTAACATAATACCAATTTGTTGTTTCTGAATATATTTCTAAATAGTCTTTATTGTTTACTTTAGAAACAATAGGAGAGTTTAAATTGGCATTTTCTCTTACATTTAATTTTGAACCGTTAGTTGTCACTTGGGCAATACCGATTAAGGAATTAGAAGACTTATTTTGCATATAGAGATTAGTGTTTACTTGTTGCTTATCTATTTTAGTCGTATTTTCTTTTTGACTATAATAATTTGCAAATAAGCTTGATGATGCAATTATTGTTATTAATAAAATCTTTTTTCTTAAATTCTTGTACATAGTACCTCCTTGCATTAAGGATACTTGATTTATATTTTTTTGACAAATGATATGCATTTTATTTAATTTTTGACCCATAATTATATTAAAAATACATATATTAAACTATAAGAGAGAAAAAGCTTGCAATTTACATGCGGTCTCTATATAATAATTAAATGTATCGCGGGGTAGAGCAGTGGAAGCTCGTCGGGCTCATAACCCGGAGGTCGCAAGTTCGAGTCTTGCCTCCGCAACCATTTGTTAATAATTAGATCGGATTAGTTCCGATCTTTTTTAATATATAAATAAGTGTTGACAATATTTAAAGGATAGTGTAATATTAATCAAGTGAAATAGTTAGGAAAGTAAGGCGCCCGCCTTCACCTGATCCGGAAGCCGGATGGGTCAATGAGCCTCCAAATCGAGTGTTTATAGTGCGGGTCCTGTGATCTGCACTATTTTATTTTAATGGAGGCAAGGTACTATAAAAACCTACAATAAAAGGAATATTCCTATTAAACCAGATAAGGTTTCTCGCGATCTCGTCAATGAGAAAATTCCTTTTCAACAATTGATGGTAATTGATGAAAATGGAGAAAAGCTTGGTGTTATGCGCCGGATTGAAGCATTAAGAAAGTCAGAAGAATTAGGTCTTGACTTATTAGTTGTTGCTCCAAAGGCTAATCCACCAGTAGCAAAAATAATTGATTATGGTAAATATCGCTATGAAAAAGGCATTAAAGAGCGCGAATTAAATAGAAATAAGCGTATTGCTGAAAGAGAACCTAAATCAATGTCATTTACAATGATGACAAGTGATCATGACTTGGAATTCAAAGCCAATATGTGCAAAAAATATTTGGAAAAAGGTTTGAAAGTCAAATTAGGAATATATTTGCGCGGACGTCAAATCACTAAAACTGAATTGATTGAAGCTTCTATGCAAAAATTCTTAGATCTTTTAAAAGATTATGGAACTGTTGAAAAAGAAGCTAGTCTTGAAGGAAAAATTTATAGCTGTCTTGTAGCACCAATCAAAAAATAAAGAAGGAGAAAGCCACATATGCCAAAAATGAAAACAAAACGTGGTCTTGCAAAGAGAATCCACGTCAATGGAAGCGGTCATATTAAGACCAAAGTTCAAGGTTATAACCACAATTCACATTCTAAGACCCATAAGAGAATTAGACAAGGCCGTAAGGCTAGCACTATCAGTCGTGCAGATCAACGTAGATTAAAACGTTTGATTACAAAGTAATAAGGAGGAAAAGATAATATGAGAGTTAAGGGTGGTACAGTTACACACGCACGCCGTAAGGCTGTCTTAAAATCTGCTTCCGGTTACTTCGGCAGCCGCCATAGATTATTCCGTACAGCTAACCAAGCTGTTATGAAGGCTAATGCTAATGCTTATGTTAGCCGTCGTCTTGTTAAACGTGATTTCCGTAAACTTTGGATTAAACGTATTAATGCTGCATGCCGCTTGAATGATATTTCTTATTCTCGCTTTATGCATGGCTTAAAAGTTGCTGGTATCGATCTCAATAGAAAGATGCTTTCTGAAATTGCTATCAACGATCCAAAAGCTTTTGCTGATTTAGTTGCTACAGCTAAAAACGCTAAATAAGATAAAAATGGAGCCAATTGGCTCCTTTTTTGGTGCTATTTTTATACATTTTGTTACTATGAGTTTTGAATATTTTTATAAAAAATCCTTCTATAATAGATTTTTTCTATTTTAGAAGGATTTTATTATGTTTAAACAAGTTATATTAGTATTTTTGATAAATAGATAAATTTAAATTCTTATTATTTTTTCTAGTTATCTTTAAAAAAAGTTTTAATCAAGTGTAGAACCGCGAGAAGTATAAGTTGCTTTTTTGCGATAAACTGGAGAAGAAATATCTTCTTCTTTTAATAGTTTTGTCAATAATCGCATTGCGATAGAACCTATTTCGAACATATCGATATCTAAGCTTGAAAGCTGAGGACGAGATATATAGGAATATTTTGTACCAATTGCAGAAACTATTTCGACATCATCTGGTACTTTTAATCCTTTTTCGATTGCGGCGTTTAAAACTGCGCAGGCATGCGAATCACGAGGACAAACAAAATATCCACCTTCTTTATGTTTATCGAAATATTCACACATTTGATTATATAGGCGATGATATGAATCAGCACAGGTTATTGTCTCTAATGGGGAATTATTTTCAGTGCAGAATCCTTTGACAGAATCATAGAGTTTTCCTATCATTAATCCACTGTCTTCAATATTTAAGAATTTGATAGGATGTTTTTTCCCAGCTTCGCTATTTAAGTGATTCTTTAGAATCTCAACCATTGTGGATTCATAATCCAAAATAATGGAGATATTCTTTTTTCCTGCTGCATCATGATTGATTGTTACAAAAGGAACATTAAATCTCTGCAGAGCTTCAATATCTTTTTCTTCAAGTTGATCATCGTAGATTACTGCGCCATCAACATGAGAAGTGATGAGTTTTTCAAAAACAACTTTTGCTTCATCCTTAGAATGTTGAGTAACAAATAAAGTTGATTGGAAACCATAAATTGTTGCGATATCAGCCATTCCTGAAAGCATATTTGAAATATATACATAGTTTACTGAAGGAATTACGATACCGATATTTGTTGAACGATTTGTAGCTAAACCTTGTGCTAAAGCGGATGGTTTATAACCTAAGCGAGCAACGGCTTCTTCAACACGAATTTTTGTTTTTTCAGTGACATTAGGATGATTGTTGATAACACGGCTGACAGTTGCTAAACTGACATCAGCTGCTTTGGCAACTTCATAGATTGTAACACGATCTTTGTATTGTCCCATAAAACACCTCTTTCTTTATAAAATATATATGATAACGCTTACATTATAAAAATAGTTTGTTTGTAAGTCAATGAAAATTTTTTCATTTTTTGCAAATTATATATTTTTTATTGAAAAGTAGCAATATATATGAATAAAAAAATATAAATTTTACATATTAAAAGTGGCGTCAAGAAAGTGTCATGCCATACTTCTTGAATAAAGGAGGAAATTTTATAAAAAAGTTCAAATCTATAACCCTAGCAAGTTTAATGGGGTTAGCTTTGGGACTATATTGTTCTAAATATATTAACAGCATGAAGAGCATTTCTTCTGAAGATATAAAAGAAAAGATTCAATCTGTATCTTTAGATGATTTATTAGAGAAAATAGGAGAAATGGATTTTCAAAATCTCTCCAGTTCACTAAAAAAGAAAATTAAGAACAAATTAAAAGATATTGAAAAAAAGATAAATTAGACGTCTCAGGCATGATGCAAACTAAGATTGGAAAGACTATATTGTTTTATCAATCTTAGTTTTTCTTTAGTAATTTTTTTAAATTTTCTTTTTGGAAGAAATTTTTGAAGTCGTCGATAGTTTTAAAATTGTTTTCGGCAATTAAAGGCCTATATTTTGCGCATAATTGTTGATATTCTTCATCGAGCTCTTTGAAATTAACTTCGTATTTATTGTTTTGCGAAATATCTAGAATGAACAGCAATATTTTTTGGAAATAGACTAATATAGTATCTTCTATCCAATAATCATATTCGATATTGTTTTTTTCTAATTTCAACAATTTTTGATAAAGTGATAATCCATCTTTTTCATTGTGCCAAATATCTGCAAAAACATAATTAAATTCTTTCGTACTTATTTTTTCAGCGATGGCGAAAACATCTTTTTCAACAATTTCTATTTTTTGTGAAATTTCTTTTGGAAAACAAGGCAAAATGATTTGCAGGAAAAGATTGATGATATTTTTATCGTTTTCCACAACGACTATTTTCTTTACATCTTCTTTTGCTGCAGCCATAATAGGAAAATAACCTAACCCTAGACCATATACTAAAATATTGTTTGTTGCGTGGGAAATAGCTTTTGCCATTGTATTTATTTCATGGGGAATTATGCTTATCCAAATTTGATCACTGTTATTAGAAACTAAAGGATAGTGAAAGTCTTTTGAAAAATATGCCAAAGGAGTTATTTCTTTAAAATGAGAATCTAAATATATTTCATCGGACAAAAAGATGTTATAGGCACTATAAAAATCTGTGGAAAAATAAATATTGCCAAATTTTTCTGATTTTGTTTGGTATTTTTTTAAAAGTGGCAATATATTTTTATAGTAATAATTAGAAGTGAAATCTTCTACATTATATTCTTCTATTTTGGCTCTTTTTTTGACATCGAATACGAGATTATCAAGTTCGTCTTCTTCATCTGGCATTTGGTTGTTGAAAATATTAGTTAGAAGAACAGCTAATGGATAAGATATTTCTGTATGGTAAAGTTTTTCTAATTGCTTTTTATTTTTTTCAACAATTTTGAAATTGAGATTTGATATATTGGTCCCTGATAGGGCAGTTTCATTTAATAGCGCCGCAAATTCGTCATCATCAGCACTTTGATTTAATAAATTTTTAAAATAAATATGTAATTCGTTCATAAGATTATATTAGAAGATAAATAATTTTTTTTCAAGAAAACGAAAAAACATTTATAAAATGCAAATGTTTTTAAAAGTGCTAGAAAAGAGAAGAAAAATAATTTGTTTTACTTTACAAAAGTTTTGAATTTTATTATAATTTACATGTTAGAAAACTAACACACTTTTAAATCGTAATGAATTAAAAGAGTGAGCGTAAGCTCACTCTTTATTCGTTTGTAAGGAGGAAGAATGGATATTGAAGTAATTCGAAAAATAGCAGATGAAACAGCTGCGGAATTAGGATTAAAAGTTTATGTTTGTCGTTTTACAAACGATGAAGAAGGAAAGATATTAGAAATTGAAGTAGATAAGCCGAGTTTTATTAATTTGGATGAAATTACACAATTTACTGATGCTATTAATCCTAAGCTTGATGCTTTAGAAGAACTTGATTTTCCTTATACTTTGAAATGCCAATCTGCTGACCCTGAAAGAGAAATAACCGATGAAGACATAACTCTTTATGATGGAGCATATGTCGAGATTGTCGATAATGAAAATAATTCATATACGGGTGATTTATCTTTTGTTGATGGTGATGTCCAAATTCAAACTTTTCTGAAAGGGCGTCCTAAAAAATGGAAGATAAAAAAAGACGATATTAAAAAAGTTAACTTGCGTATAAAAATTTAGGAGGAGATTATGCCAAGAAAGAAAAAAGAAGAAAAGCAATTAGATGGAACAGTTGATATTAAACAAGCTGTTGATGCTCTTTGCGATATTGAAAAGGATTATGGTATTTTACCAGAAGAATCACTTCAAATTTTAGAGGATTCTTTTGCACGTGCTTATAAAAGCTTAGCAAATGAAGATTGTCCAGCAAATGCTGAAGATATGAGAATAGAAACATCTGTTGATATTGATAAAGGAACTTTAGCAATGTTCGAATTAAAAGATGTCGTTGCTACAGATGATGATATTGAAGATGATTTCTTACAAATTTCTTTGGACGAAGCACAAAAAGTAAATCCAGATATAAAAGTAGGTGAACAACTTCGTTTGCCAATCAATCTTCAAGAATTAGATGAACGCTATATAGCTAAATCTCATCAATTATTTTTACAAAAAATGAGAGAAAGAACAAAATCTTCTATTAAAAATCTTTATATCGATAAAATTGGAACAATTATTAAAGGTAAGGTCGATAATATTCAAAGAGATGATAATAATGGAGGAATCAAAACTGTTAAAGTAAGTTTTGATAAAGCAAATGGTCTTTTACGCCGTCAAGATTTGATGAAAAACGATAATGTTTTCATCGGTCAAGAAATAAATTGTTACTTAAAGGGTGTCGATGAAAAAAGAAAAAATGAAATTCTTATTGTCTCCAGAAGTGATTCTCAATTCTTAGGTTGCATCTTTAAGGATTTCATCTCTGAAATTGCAAGCGGAATTGTTAAAATAAATAGCATAGCTCGTGAAGCTGGAATTCGCTCAAAAGTTGCAGTTTCTAGTACTAACCCTGATATTGATGCTGCTGGTTCTTGCATTGGTCCAGATGGTATCAGAATTAATTCCATTCGTGAATTGGTCAACGGCGAAAGAATTGATATTGTTCATTACCAAGATAAACTTGAATTATATATAGCTGAAGCATTACATCCAGCTACAGTCGTTGGTGTTTCTGTCAATAGTTCTTCTGATAAGAAAACATGCATTGCTGTTGTTAAAAATGGTGAGAAAAAAGAAGCCATTGGTAAAGGCGGTGTAAATGTTCGCTTGGCTTCTCGTCTTGTAGGTTATTCTATCGATGTTTTAGAAACTGATGAAGCGATGGAAAAGAATGTTAAGTATGTTAGTCTTGATGATATCCGCCGCGATATGGCAATGTCTCGTGTAGCTGAAACTGAAACAGTTCCAGAAGAAGTTGAAGATGATGAACTACCAGAAATAGAAGAAGAAACAGTAGTTTCTGCACCATCAAGTTTAGATGTTGAAGTTCCTGAAGATGTTGTGGAAGAAAAAGAAATAGAAGAAGTTCCTGAAGTTCATGTTGAAAAGGCTAAAAAGGTTGAAGAACCTGTTGAACATGTTGAAATTAAGAGTCAATCTCCAAAGATCTCTTTAGCTGCTCTTGAAGCTCAAATAGAAGAAGAAAAGAAAGCTAATAAGGGAAATGCCAATAGATCATTCCACAAGAAGAAAAAAGAAAATGAAGATGAGGAAGAATTTGAAAAAGTAGAAGATAAAAAAGCTGTCAATTCTCTTCCTATCTATACTGAAGAAGAACTTAAACAATTCGCCGATGAAGAAGAAGAGGATGATTACGATTCTGATGAATACGACGAATACGAAGAAGAATACGGTAATTACTAATGAAAGAAAAACCACTTCGTTTGGATTGTGTTAATAATATTCGGAAAGAGAAAGATTCTCTTCTCCGAATAGTTCTAACACCTAGCGGAACGGTTGAAGTTGATCCTACGGGAAAGATGAATGGTCGAGGGGCTTATTTAACTCCGGACACTCAAACTTTAGAAAAAGCAATTAAAACAAAAAGATTAGAAAAAACTTTAGGCGTTGTTATCGACGAAAAAGTTTATCAAAAAATTCGGAGGTATCTTGTTGATTAATCATCTCTATCAATATTTAGGTCTTGCAAAAAGAGCTCATTACCTTTTTGTAGGAGAAGAATTAATTTCTAAAGCAAGTAAAAATAAGATATCTTTGATTATTATTGCTGAAGATGCTTCAACTCGATTCGTTTCTGAACTTCAACAAAATTTGCATAACAATCCTCGCATAATTAAATATAAGACAAAAAGAGAACTTGGAAGTCTTATAGAAAGAGAAGAAGTTAATGCGATTGGTATAAGTAATTGTAATATGGCAAAAGCTATATATGATACAATTCAGAAAGGAGATGCCAATGAGTAAGAACAATAATAAAAACTATCATTCAAATAAAAATAATAAAAATAAAAACTCGCAACAAAATCAAAATACTGATATTAAAAAGGGACATGGCTCTGTTAATAATGGTGTTTTCGTATATTCTGGCGCAATTACAGTTGGAGAGCTTGCCAAACAATTAGATATTCCTGTTGGCACAATTATTCAAGAATTGTTTAAAGCTGGGAAAATGCTTACCATCAATGCTTTACTTGATGATGAGCTCATCGGTGAAATATGCTTGAATCATAATGTTGATTTCCGCAAAGAAGATGTTGCAGAAGTTGAAAATTTTGAAAAATATGGCATGAATATGAAAGAGGAAAATAAGGTTGAACGTGCTCCGGTCGTAACAATTATGGGACATGTTGACCATGGTAAAACTACTCTTATTGATGCTATTCGTGGCTCAAATATTGTCTCTGGGGAAGCTGGTTCAATTACTCAGAGTATCGGCGCTTATCAAAAAGAATATAATGGAAAAAAGATTACATTCTTAGATACTCCTGGACATGAAGCTTTTACAGCAATGCGTGCTCGCGGTGCTCAAATGACAGATATTGCTGTAATTGTTGTTGCTGCAGATGATGGAGTTAAACCGCAGACAAGAGAAGCTATTGATCATGCTAAAGCGGCAGGAGTTTCTATTGTTGTAGCAATTAATAAAATTGATAAACCCGGGGCAAATGTTGAAAGAGTTAAAACAGAGTTATCTGGTTTAGGACTTATTTCTGAAGATTGGGGTGGTCAAACAATAATGGTTGAAATCTCCGCTAAAAAGAGAATCAATTTGGATAAATTATTGGAAAATATCATCTTGTTAGCTGAAGTATTAGAATTGAAAGCAGATCCGACAGCTTTAGCTTTCGGTACAGTTATCGAAGCTTCATTAGACCCACATGAAGGACCTAAAGCCACTTTATTAGTGCAAAACGGTACTTTAAAAGCTGGTGATTATCTTGTTGTTGGAAATTCTTATTGTAAGGTAAGAAAAATGACAAATGAATTTGGAAAAGTTATGAAATCAGCTGAACCATCTACTCCGGTTCAAATTACTGGCCTTAGCAATGTTCCTATAGATGGAGATCATTTCTTAGCTTTTGTCGATGATAAAGAAGCAAAAGATATTGCTCAAAAACGTACTCTTACCGCTTTAAGTAAGAAAAATGTTTCTGCTTTACCAACAACTCTTGATGGAGTGTTACAGGCGATGAGCAATAACAAAGAAAAGAAAATACCTTTGATTTTAAAAGCCGATACTCAAGGTTCAGTTGAAGCTATTAAAGCAGCATTAGAAAAAATTGAGGTTAAAGGCGTTGAGCTTTTAATTGTTAGAGCTGCTGCTGGTGATATTACAGAAAGCGATGTTATTTTGGCACAAGCAAGTTCAGCTATAGTTTTAGGTTTTAATGTAAAGGCTAATGCTTTAGCAATGAGCAAAGCAAAAGAAGCTAATACTGAAATTAGATTATATGATATCATTTATCGAATCCTTGATGATGTTAAACTTGCAATGCAAGGACTTCAAGTACCAGATCTTGTTGAAGTAGTTTATGGTAAAGCTACTGTTACTCAATTATTTAAATCGACCGCGGCTGGAACAATCGCTGGTAGTATTGTATCAACAGGATTTATTAAAGCTCATTCAAAAGTAAGAGTTTATAGACGTGATAAAATGATCCTTGAAACAAGTATTGCATCTCTTAAAAGATTTAAGGATGATGTTAAATCTGTACAAACTGGATATGATTGCGGAATTGTTCTTGAAGATAATAAAGATATTCAAGTTGATGACGTAATTGAATCTTATGGATTTGAGGCAAAGAAAAATGGCTGATAAAAAAGGTAGAATCAATTCTATTATCACAAGAAATCTTTGTGATATTATCATGAAAGAAATGCAAGATCCTATTGTAAAACTAAGTTCGATAAATGAGGTTAAAGTAAATCGTGATCATAGCTTTGCTCATGTATATGTTGCTCATTTACAAACTGAAAAGACAGAAGAATTAGTTAATTTTTTAAATAAAAATAAAGGATTTATTCGTTCTAGACTTGCAAAATCTGTTGATTTATATAAAATTCCTGATTTGATATTTGTTGCAGATACTTTATATGATCAAGGCGCAAAAATAGATAATATTATTAATAGTTGGAAAAAATAAAAACTATTGGGCTCAAGGCTCAATAGTTTTTTTCATAAGTTTTTATTATTTTGTTTTTATTATTTTGTAATTCTTTTTTTAAATCATCGATGGAATCAAATTTCTTTTCTGGTCTTATGAAACAAAGAAATTCTAGTTCGATTTTTTTGTTATAAATCTCTTCGTTGAAATTGAATATATGTGTTTCTACCAAAGGCTTTTTTAATTCAGAGATTGTTGGATGAGTTCCAATATTTGTCATCGAAAGGTATTTATGTCCATCGATAATCATATTAGTGGCATAAACGCCATTTCCAGGAAGAGTATAATTATAAATCGTTTTTATATTTGCGGTTGGAAATCCGATTTTATGTCCGTTTCTTAAACCTTGTTCGATATAACCTTTTATGAGATAATTTCTTCCTAAAAGTGAAGATACTTGTTCAACTTTCTTTTCTTTTAATAAAGATATGATTTCTGTTGTGGAAATTTTATGTCCATCTTTGTCATCTAAAAGATCAATTATTTTAATACTTTTATCTTTGAGCTTTTCTTTTAGATATTGGGCATCTTTTTGACCGAATTTACCAAATCGAAAATCTTTTCCTACTATGATTTCTTTGATATTAGGTTTATCCAAATATTCTTTTATAAAATCATCGGCGGTAGTATTTTTTAAAGTTTCATCAAAATTTAAATATAGCAATTCATCAGCACCATATAATTTTGCTAGATATTCTTTATCTTCTAGAGAAGTTAAAAAAGTCTGATCGCTATGCTTTTCTTTAAAGAGAAAATTGAAAGTTAAAACATATTTTTTTAAATTTTGTGAATAATTTTTTAGAAGAGTTTGATGTCCTAGATGCATTCCATCAAAATTGCCGATGGCAATTGAAGAAGGATTTTCAAAGATGAAATTTTCATCAAATTTATTCACATATAAAACCTCTTTGAACTTTATACATATAGAGATTATTCTTTCTTATTTTTTTATCATAATGATAGATTGCTGTAGGTAAATTTGTGGTTGGGTTATATATTAAGACGAAATTGCTTAATGTATTTAATAATATAGATTGTCCATGATAGCTTTCTTCAGATGGTAAAACAGGCATACCAAAAATTTTTGCACTTTCAATAATTGGAATAATAGTTGGATTTTCCAAAGTTGAAGTAAAAGAGTTGTTGATAGCTATATTATTAACAGTAAGTCTTCTTAAATTTTTAAGATAACCGACAGTTCCAAGTTTTTCAGCAATATCTTCTCCTAATGTTCTAATATATGTCCCTTTGCTGACAGTGACAAAAAAGTGAATCTTTTTTTCTTCTTTGTAATATTTTAAAAGAGCAATTTGTCTAATTTCTATCTCTCTATCAGCTACATCAACTGTTTCATTATTTCTAGCGTAAGAGTAAAGAGGACGCCCATTAACTTTTATTGCAGAATACATTGGAGGAGTTTGAGTAGATTTTCCTAAGAATGTTTTCAGTGTAACATTGATTAGTCTATCATCGATTTCTGGAACATCTTTTTCTTCTACGACTTCGCCAGTCAAATCTCCAGTATTTGTTTTCTTTCCGAGAATTAATTCTGCTTCATAGGTTTTTTCACTTTCTTCAAAAGCTGAAAGAAGTTTTGTACCTTCATTGACTCCAACGACTAAAAGCCCAGATGCGAAAGGATCTAGTGTACCTAAATGGCCTACTTTTTTAGTGCCGAATATTTTCATTATTTGGAAATCGACATCTCGGCTTGTCATTCCAACTTGTTTGTCAATAAATATTAATCCGTTTTTTTCCATAAGTCTTTATAAGTTTTCTACCAATTTTTCTATGGCGGCAAATGTTTCTTTCGATAAATCATGTTCGATTTTACATGCATCTTGTTGAGCTATTTTTTCATCAACGCCTATTTTTATAAATAAATTTGTTAAAAGATGATGTCTATGCAGAATATTCTCAGCGATTTTGTTTCCTTTTTCCAATAATTCAATATTTCCGTTTTCATCGATTTCAATATAATTATTTTCTTTTAATAATTTCATAGCATGCGATACTGAAGCACGAGAAAAATTCATATCATTAGCTATATCTATTGATCTAACATTTCCTTTTTCTTGTTTTATCATCAATATTCTTTCTAAGTAATCTTCTGCTGATTCGTGGATATTCATAAGCACCTCTAGGTAAGATTATAACATAATTATATTTATTTAATAGTAATAAAAGCTTATTTTAGTATTAATAACGTTGTTTTTCTAATAATAAAACTTACATTATGTATTGATCAATATCGAATTTTAAAATTATTAATAAATTTGTTGACAAGAGGAATAAAATCCCGTAGAATAATCTTGTTAGTTGAGACTAACAACAAAAAGTAACTCCTTAACACAGCTTTTTGTATTAGACTTCAAAATCCAGTCTAATCCTTAATCGGAAAAAACTACCGTCTCCCCCATGACGGTATTTTTTTATACATAAAAGTTGTTAAATTTGAAATTTTTAGTTAAAATTAGCATATAAGAAGTTGTTATAGGAAGTGATGATATGGAAAATTCACGCAAGTGGTTAGAAAATTTAAATGATGATGATCTTTTGTTTATTAAACAAATAGTTCTTCACTCAGGTTCTTTGAAGGAAGTGGCTAATTATTATGGAGTAACTTATCCAACTCTTCGAAATAAATTAAATTCTTTGATTCAAAAAATTGAATTT
Organism: Firmicutes bacterium CAG:345; assembly: GCA_000433315.1. Taxonomy (NCBI): domain Bacteria; kingdom Bacillati; phylum Bacillota; species Firmicutes bacterium CAG:345. The sequence continues at coordinate 48,292 of FR893355.1, forward strand.
TTTGAAAGCGTTGAAAATGCAAAAGATGATCCATATATAGACCACATTAAAGTACTTGTAAATGAAAAAAAGCTTTCGATGAGTGTCGCAACAAATTTGATAGTTGAGTATCATTCGTTAAATAAGAAATAATTTTTAATTGATATTGCATAAATTAATTGATTTTGGTAAAATACTATCGTTATGGCCCTCACTAGGCTACAACCGCTTTAAAATGGTTTGAAAATTCTTTTAGAATTACCATAAGAGCGAGTCATTAGTGAATTTAGGAGGTGCAAAGATGTACGCTATCATTCTTACTGGTGGTAAACAAGTTAAAGTAGAAGTTGGACAAAAGGTCTATATTGAAAAACTTGATGCCAATCAAGGTGACGAAGTATGCTTTGATAAAGTCCTTTTAATCGGTGGTGAAACCAATAAAGTTGGTGCTCCATTTGTTGAAGGTGCTACTGTTAAAGGTGTTGTTGCAAAGAACGGTAAAGCTAAGAAAGTTGTTGTCTTTAAGTATAAAGCTAAAGCCAACTATCGCCGCAAAACCGGTCATCGTCAACCATATACTTGCGTCGACATTCAAGCTATAAACGCTTAAGAGGCGAAGATGATTTTAGTCGATGTCACTTTTAATAGTGATGAAGAAATTAAGAAAATTGAAATATCTGGTCATGCAAATATGGCCGATGAAGGAAAAGACTTGGTATGTGCAGGTTGTTCAACTTGCTTTATCGGAGCTTTAAATGCTATTCAAGATATTGACAACTTCAAAGTAAAAGTTGACAAAGGTCTAGGTTTTGTTGAAGCTAAGAAAAATATATCAAATCATGATAAAATTGTTCTTGAAGTTCTCCTTGTTCAATTAAAAAGCATCGAGTATAGTTATTCGCAGTATTTAAAAATTAATTACATAAAGGAAGGTACAAAATGAGATTTATTCTTGATATCCAACTGTTCGCCTCTAAAAAAGGTGTCGGTTCCACTAAAAATGGTCGTGATTCTGAATCCAAACGCTTAGGTGCTAAACTCTCTGATGGTCAAGTTTGTCATTGCGGTAGTATTATCTATCGTCAAAGAGGAACAAAGATGCATCCAGGTGTTAATACTGGTCGCGGCGGTGATGATACTTTATTTGCTCTTATCGATGGTGTTGTCAAATATGAAACACTTAAAAATGGTAAAAAACAAGTATCTGTTTATCCTATTGCAAAATAGTATTTGTTAATTAGTGGGCCTCAGATTTTCTGAGGCTCTTTTTAAACTTTGGAGGAAATTATGTTTATTGATCGTGCTAAAATCTATCTTTGTGCTGGAAAAGGCGGAGATGGTTGTATTTCATTTAGACATGAAAAGTATATTGAATTTGGCGGACCTAATGGTGGCAATGGAGGTAAAGGCGGCTCCATTTACTTTATTGCTACAAATTCCTCCAATTCTTTAGTTAATTATCGTCATGCTAGAAAGATAAAAGCTGATGATGGTGAAAAAGGCATGGCGAAAATGATGTATGGTAAAAATGCTAAAGATATTATTCTAGAAGTTCCAGTTGGTACTGTTATTTTAGATAACGAAGAAAAAGTATTAGCTGATTTAAATGAAGAAGGAAAAAAATATTTAGCGGTAAAAGGTGGAAGAGGTGGAAGAGGTAATGCTTGTTTTGCTTCTTCAACTAATAGAACTCCAAGAACTGCTGAAAATGGACTTCCAGGTGAAAAGGCTGATTTAATTTTAGAATTAAAATTATTGGCTGATGTGGGGCTTGTAGGTCTTCCTTCAGTTGGAAAATCTTCTTTTCTCTCTGTTGTTAGTAATGCTAGACCAGCTATTGGTGATTATGATTTTACAACCTTGGAACCGAATTTGGGCGTTGTAAAATTAGATAATGAAAGAAATTTTGTTATTGCTGATTTGCCAGGATTGATTGAAGGAGCACATGAAGGAAAAGGTTTAGGATTAACCTTTTTAAGACATATTGAAAGATGCCGTGTTTTGCTTCATATAGTTGATATTTCACGCGACTGGGAAGATGCTATTCAAAGTTTTGAAAAAATAAATAAAGAATTAGCTTCTTATAAATTGGATTTAACTGATCGTCCAATGATAGTTGCTTTAAATAAAGTTGATATGTGTCTTGATAGAGAAGCTATTGATAGATTTGAAGAAAAATATAAAGACAAATATGAAATTTTTGAAATTTCAACTTATACTCACCAAAATATAGATAAGCTTTTAACAAGACTTTATACAGTATTACAAAATACTCCATTCTTCCATTTATTCAAAGAACCAGAAGAAGATGGTGAAGTAACATTAACTCCTAATAAAGCAGCATATGGAAAACCAGATTTTGAAATTAAAAAGGATAGATTTGGTAGATATGTTATTACAGGTGACCGTGTTATTAGAACTTATCATTTAATCAATATTACAGAAGAACAAGGTATGATGAAATTATTATCTTACCTTACAAAAATTGGCGTTGATGAAAAGCTTCGTGAACTTGGAGCTGAAGATGGTTCTACAGTAGTACTTGATGATTTTGAATTTGAATATTATAATTAAAGAAATGAAAGGTTTAATTAAATATGAGTAAAGCTAATGGAAAAAAGCATATTTTCCTTAAAGTAATATTAGGTTTCTTCATTGGAATAATATCTATTGTTGTCTTATTTGTTGGAGGATTAAATGTTTTAAAGTTTGCCATTTATAGCAATTATTATGGCATGAGTAAAACATTTGCAAAAAATCCTGGCTTAAATGATGGATATATCACACAAGGTGTTGCAATATCCGAAGAAAAGAATGTTGTTATTACCAGTGGCTATATGACAGATAAATCTAATAGTAGAATCTATGTTGTTGATTTAGATACAAATGAAGATTCATATGTCAAATTAGTAAAAGGTGAAAAAGCTTTTACCGGACACGTTGGTGGTGTTGCTATAACTGGTGACAATGTTTATATTGCTAATGGCAGTAGAATTTATACAGTTAGTCTTAATGATGTTCTTGAAGCTAGAGAAAATCATGGTACAGTTGATGTAGGTGAAGGAACTAAAGTAAATAATGCAGCATCATTTGTTTTTACCGATGAGTCTAATTTATATGTTGGAGAATTCCATGATGGTGGCGCTTATGTAACAAATCATCCATTTGAAACTCCTAATGGTGAAGTTAATCATGCTATTATCACAAAATATTCATTATCTGATTTAACAACTCCTCTTGAATCTTATTCTATCATCAATAAAGTTCAAGGCTTTTGTATTACTGGAGAAGGAAAAATGGTTTTCTCAACTTCTTATGGTTTGTCATCATCCCATTATTATATCTATGATAAAGCAGATTTAATTCCTAGTTCTCAAACAGTAGATGGAGCTCCACTTTATTTCTTGGGCGAATTAAAACAAAATATTTCTGGTCCTGCAATGAGTGAAGATTTAGATTATACTAATGGTAAAGTTTTAACTTTAACAGAAAGTGCTTCAAATAAGTATATTTTTGGAAAATTATTCTTTGCAACACATATTGATGCATTAGAAATTGCTTAAAAAATATTTCTAAAAGTTGTTAAATAAATTTATAATTGCAATAAAAATGGTGCTGATTTCTCAGCACCTTTTTATTTAAACTATTTTTTAAGTTCTTTTTTGATTTCAGAAATAAGATATTCAAGTCTATCAAAAACTGCTTCAAAAGGTTCGGAAGAAGTTAAATCAACTCCTCCTAATGCAACGATGTTCATTGGGAAATCGCTACCACCTGCTTTTAACATATTGAAATAATTTTCTAAAGCATTAGGTTCATGATTTTTTACTTTGGAATAAATAGCTATTGAGCAAGCTAAGCAAGTAGCATATTGATAAACATAAAATGGAGAATGGAAAAGATGAGGAATATAAGCCCAAACATTGTTCTTATATGGTTCATTATTCAAATCGATTCCGTAATATTCTTGATATAAATCAGTCATTAATTTTTCAAGAGCTTCCGCGGTTAAAGGTGTTCCGTTTAGTGCTAAATTATGAGCTTGATATTCATAATCGGCAAAAAGAGCTTGACGATAGAAAGTTCCGATTAAATCATCTGCAGCAGATTGAAGTAAGAATAATTTAGTATTATGATCTATATCTTTACTCATGAAATAATCTTGTAACATTTGTTCATTGAATGTTGAAGCTATTTCAGCAACAAATATTGTGTAATTAGAATTGAAATAAGTATTGTTCTCATTTGCTAACATCGTATGAATAGAATGTCCAGCTTCATGAGCTAAAGTGAAGACATCAGAGAAAGTGTCATTGTAATTCAAAAGAATATATGGACCTAAATCATAAAATCCTGTTGAATAGGCACCTGATCTTTTTCCATCTTGGTGATAGACATCAACTCTTCCTGATTCTAATACTTCATGAGCTTTTTTAACAAAATCTCCACCTATATTATTGCAGGCTTCCCAGAATACTTCTTTTCCTTGTTCATAAGTGTATTTTATATCGCTTTTAGCTAATTTAACAAAGCGATCGTAGGTATGAAATGTTTTAAGATTTAAAAAATCTTTCTTTAATTTATAGTAATCTTTTACTACTTGGCTTCTTTTATGAACAGTATTTAATAATGATAGATAAACTGATTCAGGTATATCATTATCATCGAGGAAAGAGGATAAAATTGAGGAATATCCTCTGTTTTTCATTTGAGCAATATTGCTTTGAACAATTCCACTATAGATTCCAGCAAAAGTATTTTTAAGATCATCAAATGGTTTAAACATTGCTTCAAAAGCGATTCTACGATCATCTTGTGAAGTTAAGCTTTGAAGATAAAATCCGTAGTTTGCATGGTTGATTGTTGTTGTTTCACCAGTAGAGAAAGTTACTTCGTTATCTTTACTATCGGCAACTGCGGCCATATCATAAAGATCGGTTAAGCTATTAGTTACATTTGCATAATTAGCTATTATGCTTTCTTCTTTGGCACTTAAAATGTGATTTTGATTTTTAATCAATCTTTTTAAAACATAAGAATAAGGTTTAAATTCTTTTTCCTTAGACCATGATTCAAGATTTTCTGTTCCATTAGCTATTATTTCAGAATTGGAGAAACTTGTGGCTTGAATATATTTTCCATATAAATCCATAACTTTCCCACGTAAAACTTGGTTGCTTGGATCTTTTTGATTTTGGTCGAAATGCATTGAAGAATAAGTAAATAGTTTTGCAAATAATTCTTCAGAAGATTCTTCTTGTTTTAAAAAGTTTAAAACATTTTCTTTGTTATTTAAATTTCCTTGAAATTTTGATAATTCTTTAAAACTATTTTCGACTTTGGAAAAACATTTATCATAATCTTCTTTAGTTTTAAAGATTCTTGTAAAATCCCATGATGTTTGTTCGTTCATTAATAACCTCTTTCTATAAATTAGTGTGAATATTTTATCATATATTTATTATAAATAATCTATATAAATATTAATGGAAAAATATTCGATATTAAAATAAATTAGAAAATTTATTTTAAATTATTTAATCTGTTTAAAAATGTAAGTTGTATATTTAAAGATATTTTTATGTTATTTAAGTAGTAAGGTTTCATTTAAACTAAAAGATTTTGATGATAAATAAGAAGAAAAGCAAAAGAAAATAAAAAAATAGCATTGCAATATGTAATGCTATTCTTTGACTAAATTTAGTTAATATATTGAGAATTTTCTTTGCTTAATAATTTTTCACTTATAGATATTGAATCTAGTATTAATTTGACAAGTTTCTCGAGAGTGGAATTGCTCTTAAAGTCGCTTTTACAAACATAATTTACTCTATTATCTAAAAGCAATTGCTCAACAATGTCTTTCTTTTGAGGTTGATATACAGCAATTGATTTACCATTTTTTTCTTTAATTAATGTCATGCAAGGAATATCGGTTATTCCGTCACCAAGATAGATCATGTTTCTAAATTCCACGTGTTTTTCATTTACTTTTTGATTTACAGTTTTATCATCTATCAAATTGGTTACCCCCTTACAAATTCTGAATAAATATTGGGTTTTGAGGGTATAATTAACAATACATTTAGGATAATAAGCAATACCATTTTCATCATATAAGAATTCACAACCATAAATGGCTTTGAATTCTTTCGCAATAGTACTTCCTTCGATTATTTCTTTGTTGCCTGAAGAAATAATATAGTGTTCTAATTGAAGACCTAAACTATCAGCATATTGGTTTAAACGTTTAAACCAGGTTAAAACGCCTTCATAAAATTTTATGCTTTTACCTAAACTATGCAAGTATTCTTTTGTAAGATCAATGCCTTTTTCTTTACATTCTTTAATCATAGTATGAAGATAAGCTAAAGTTGATTCAGTACCAGTTTTTTTGACAAAATCACCAGTCTCTTTCCAAAATTCTTCGCTAGTCATTCCAAGATTTGGAATAAAAGAAAAAGCTTGCATATCATCAGTTGCCAAAGTTTTATCAAAGTCATAAATAAGTGCTACTACTGGTTTTGTCATATTTTCACCTCATATCAATTAAATATATTTAAAATCTTTATAATTAACACCATATTATAAAGTTATCTACTGATTTAATTTTATCATATTTTTTTATAAATAATCTATATAGATATCATCATCGGTAAAGGATATTTTACATGGAGTATTAGTGATAAGAGGAATAGTTGGTGGCAAATGACCGATATCAACATCTAAAAGAATAGGAATATTTAGATCTTTCAAAAAATCTTCAAGGCTTTTATTGAAAGATAAATTCCCAATATTTTCTCCAATATGCATTGGTCTTCCTACAATCAATCCATTGATATTATCAAACCATCCTGCTTCTTTTAATTGAAAAATAGCCCTTCGATAACTTAAAACATTGAGATCGCAACTTTCGAAAAAGAAAATTATGTCGTTTTGAGATTTAAAATATTCTTTAGTTTTATCAAATTTTGTTCCGCATAAAGAAATTAAGCAATCTAAACATCCACCTAATAATTTTCCTGAAAATGGTTTGGTATAATTTATTGCTGTAATTTTTTTGGGAGTATCATAAATAAGATTTCCTAAAGGATCAGGTGAAGCATTTTGGGATTGATATTGTGGGTAGCCATGGAAATGTTTCTTTCCGTATAGGACATCTAATTTTTGCTTAAAATATAAAGAATTATCTTCATAGTAGAATGTTCCGGCACATGGTCCATAAATAGTTTTAAAATTTAAAAATGTTTGGAGAATATATGATAAGTTGGTATTATCGGAATACCCCATAAATAGTTTAGGATGTTTTCTAATTTCAGAAAGATTTAAATAAGGAAGAATTTCATTCATGGTTTCGCCACCGCCGACTGACCATATAAAATCAGCATCGCTTTTAAAAGCTTTTTCAATCTCTTCTGCTCGTTTTAAAGGAGTGTTACTCCCCATGATTCCTTCATCTAACCAAATGTTTTCTCCTTCGATAATTTTGAAGTTTTGTTTTTTTAAAAAATCAATAGATTTTATCAAACGTTCTTTGTATGGAAAAGAAGCGGCACCAAAACTTGGAGCAACTAAGTAAATTGTATCTCCAGAAGATAAAAATTTAAAATTCATTATATTTCCTCCAAATATATTATAAATTATATGAAATATATTTTGTTATAATTAAAAAGGGGACTTTAATTCATTATGAAAGAAAAGAATTTAGCGTATTTAAAATTGCTTTCAGAATCTTATCCAACTATACAAAGTGCTGCGACTGAAATAATAAATTTAAAAGCTATCTTAAATCTTCCTAAAGGGACAGAATATTTTTTAAGTGATATTCACGGAGAATATGATGCATTTACACACCTTATGAATTCTGCTTCTGGTGTAATAAAAGATAAAATAAATGAAGCCCTTCCGGAAGTTAGTGAAGAAGAAAAAAATCTTTTGGCAACTATTATTTATTATCCAAAAGAAAAACTGGATTATCTCCAATCTAAGGGAAAATTAAATAATGAATTTTATTTTAAAATATTAAATTTGTTGATTTCAGTAGCAAGATTAACTTGTTCAAAATATACACGATCTAAAGTAAGAAAATTAATATCTCGTGATTTTGTCTATATAATAGAAGAATTATTACAACAGAGTTCAATAAAATTAATTAATACTGAGGATTATTACAATGAAATTATTTTAGGAATAATTCAGACTGATCGCGCTAAAGAATTTATTGAAGAAGTTAGTAATTTGATAAAGAAATCCACTTTAGATCATATTCATATTCTTGGTGATATTTATGATAGAGGTGCTGGCGCTTTTAGAATTATGGAAACTATTGTCAATACTCGTTCTATTGATATAACATGGGGCAATCATGATGCAGTTTATATGGGAGCAGCTACTGGAAATAAAATTTGCATTGCTAATGTAATTAGGACATCATGCCGTTATAATACTTTATCTACGTTGGAGGAAGGATATGGCATTTCTTTAAGGCCTCTTGTAACTTTTGCTCTTAGAACTTATGGAAATGATGATTGCAAAGAATTCATTCCAAAGTCTGAAGAAGCTGTTGATGCAGAAGATTATGATATTAAAGTAATTGCAAAAATGCATAAAGCAATTTCTATAATTCAATTAAAATTGGATGGACAATTAGTACTTAAACATCCTAATTATAAAATGAATAAATTAGCAAAACTACAAGATGTTGATTTTAAAAATAAGAAATACATTCGGGATGGAAAAAAATATAATCTTATAGTAGATAATTTTCCGACGATAGATTTTTCTTCCCCATATGAATTAACTTTTGAAGAAAATGAGCTGATGAAAAAATTGACACATGCTTTTAGGCATTCACAAAAATTACAGCAACATGTTGATTTTCTTTTTTCTCATGGATCAATGTATTTAGCGTACAATAATAATCTTTTATATCATGGGTGTATTCCTACAAATAATGATGGAACTTTTACTAAATTTTATGATGAAATTGGAAAAGAATATTCTGGAAAAGAATATTTAAATTATTGTGATCGAAAAGCAAGAGCATGCTACTATTCAAAAGTTTGGAACAGCGATGAAACAGATTTCTTTTACTTTTTATGGTGTGGAGAAATATCTCCTCTTTATGGAAAAAACGATATTACTACTTTTGAAAGATATTTTTTAGCAGAAGAAGATTTAAAAGATTTCCCAGAATCTAAAAATCAATATTATAGTTTTGAAAATGATTATAATTACTGTCAAAAAATTTTGAATGAGTTTGATATTTTTGATGAAAATGGTGTAATTATCAATGGGCATATGCCGGTAAAAATTAAAAAGGGAGAATCTCCGATAAAAGCTGGTGGAAAACTTATTATCATCGATGGTGGAATATGCAAGGCTTATCAAAAGGTTACTGGAATTGCTGGATACACTTTAGTTTATAATTCTTATGGATTGAAACTAATTGCACATCGTGTTTTTGAATCGAAGGAATTAGCAATTCAAACCAATAAAGATATGATTCATTCAAAAAGTAGCATTTCAAAAGAAAAGCCACGAAAGTTAATTAAAGAAACAGATAATGGTAAAAAGATACAAGAGAAAATAGATGATTTAATGAGTTTGTTGAAGTGCTATCGCCAAGGTTTGATAAAGCCGAGGGATTAACGTTTCTTTGCTTTGTCCATCAAAGGATGGTCGATGTTTTTAAACATTTTAATATGTTCAATGCCAGCTTCTAAAAATATATTGCTGTTTTGTTTATAGCCATTATTTTCATAAAATTTAATGGCTTGTTTTTGAGCATCAAGTGTTATTGCAATCGGGGTGTGTTTTTGTGATAATTTTTTCTCGACATAGTGAAGCAAGGAGGAGCCAATACCTTGATTTCTATATTCTTTTAATATGCAAAAACGTTCAATCTTTACATTATTTTCATCGATGTTTTTAATTCTTAAAGTTCCAACAGGATTGTTATCTTTGGTAACAAGATAATATTTGTAGTCAAAATCAGCTTCCCCAAATTCATCTTTTGGATCTATTTTTTGTTCTTCTAAAAAGACTTTTGATCTTATAAAGGTTATATATTGATAGTCTTTAGCAGAATAAGCTTCGTGATAAAAAAAACCATTGCCATCATTATAACCTAACATATTAAACCAGAGATCTTCATGTTCTATATTGGTGAGCATAGTTGAAAAATTATCATAGCTATCCGGAAAAGTTGAGTAATGGTTAGCTAATATTTTTTTGAATAGAGCTCTTTGTGATGTCTTATCATTTGTACAAGTACTTTTTATAATAGGAATATTATATTCTTTTACGAAAGAGATAATATCTTTTTCACGGGCATATATTAAAGGTCGAATAAATTCTATTTGTGATCTTTGTAAAAACATTTTTGGAGAAAAAGTGGCAAGTCTTCCACCATGGGTCATATTCATAATTAATGTTTCAATTGCATCGTCATTATGATGAGCAAAAGTCACTTTTTTAAAACCTAATTCATTTGCTACGCGATTTATTGCTGCTTTTTTCATCCTTGAACAGATTGAACATGGAAGTTGGTCGCCTTTCATGTGTTGCTTTAAAATAGGATAAACATTTGTGGCATCAACTACCCGAAAGTCTATTTTATTTTCTTTAACAAACTTAAAAATTGGCTCCAAATTATTTTTTGGAAATCCTAAATCGAGCATTACTCCGGTGAAGTCGAAGTCTTTATCGGTAAATTTTTGATATATAGAAAGCAGATAAAGCAAAGCCATTGAGTCTTTTCCACCACTGACGCCAACCATAATTTTATCACCTTTATTAATCAGCCCAAAATCAAAATCAGCACGGCGAATATCAGCTAATAATTTCTTTTTAATATCCATATTTATTTAATTTCAGATTCTATTTCTTTAGCTATTTTTTCAGCGTTATCTCCAATTAGAAAAGTTATTTTAGTTTCCATAATCAACGATTTTATTTCTGGAACAAGTTTTGAGTCGAATTTATCAGAAGTTTTTACTCCTAGAGCTAAACGTGTCATTTTAGCGGAAACATTAGTAATGTTATCTTTTCCGCCAACAGAATCAATTATTTTTTTAGCAAGTTCATTATTGGTGGGTATGGTTTCAATTTTATTTTTTTTCTTCTTTTTGCAAATCAAAATTATTCCTACAACAAGTAGAATTAAAAATATGATAGATCCAACAATTATTCCAATAAGTAATTCTTTATTCATATGTTACTCCTTTTAATTTTCTTTCATTGCAAAACTATTTCTTAGACGATTATATACGTTTTTTTCGTTTAAGTGTACTAAATAAAAACCAAAATTAGTTTTTTTGACTTTAAAGTTGGTACAATCTTTTCCAAAATCAATAACTTTCATATCACTGGCAATAGTTATATCAATCTTATTTTCCATATTAATTTCTAAAATATCATTTTCATTTAAACAAATTGATTTAAGACTATTATGGTAGAGGTTATTTTCAATTGGCGCTATTATATTATACTCGTATCCATCGTTAGACAAAAGAATTGTTCCGCCAAGAGAATGGTTATATCCAGTAGATCCAAAAGGAGTTGAAACGCATATTCCATTTGATGCGCAATAACAAAATGGGATATTATTTATGGCTAATGAAAATTTCATAGTGGCATAAGGATTTGAAAAAATAAATTCATTTACACAAAAAAAAGTTTTATTGTTTCCAGTGACTTCGAGCAATTTGTGTTTTTCTATAAATGGAGTAAAATTTTCTTTGTAATCTATGAATTCATTTATATTTTTAAATTCTGTAAAAAAGCCTAAAGAATTTGAGGATTTTATTGAGATAAAGTAACCTTTATATTTATTTTCTTCAATAGCTTTGATTAATGTTCCATCTCCACCATAGACTATATTTAAAATTGAATCATCTTTAATATCAGGAGATTCTTCAATTAGATTAATAAAAGATTTTGCTGCATCATTCAATATTGATGAAATTTTTTCAAAACCTGGTTTGATATATATTTTATAAGATTTGAAGGCTCCCATAAAATTCTCCTTTATAATTTTATATTTATAGTGTATCATAATAGCGGAAATAAAAGCCTATTTAAGGAGTTAGATTTATGAATAATAATATTGAAATTGAAGCTAAAGTTCTATTGACTAAAGAACAATATGTAAAAGTAATGAAAGCGATGCACTTAAATATAAAGGATCAATTTGTACAAACTAATTATTATATTGATTCAAATCAAAGAATTTTAAAGAAACAAAATATTGCTCTTCGTGTAAGAGAGTTAAAAGGCAATTATACACTTACTTTGAAAACACCGATGGCCGAAGGTCTTTTGGAAAAAAATCAAACTTTAAGTGCTGTAGAATTTTATGATTTGGTTCATTCTAATAAATTCCCAGAAGGTGATGTTGCAGATTTCTTGGAATTGTTAGATGTTGAAATTAAGGATTTAATTATTTTGGCTATCCTTCAAACAAAGCGATATGAATATCCATATAAGTCAGCAAGTTTAGCATTGGATGAAAATAGTTATAATGGTAAAGTTGATTATGAACTTGAATTGGAAGATAGTTCAATGGCATTAGCTAGAGAAAAAGTTCAAGAAATTCTTAATGGTTTAGATATAAAATTTGAATTCAATCATGTTTCTAAACAAGCTAGAGCAATGTCGACAATAAGTAAATAAAATTTAGCTGCTATCGAAAGCAGCTTTTTTAATGACGTTTGATGCGCATTTGTTGTACGTTTTTATGAAATTAGGAAATTAATGAATGCACTTTGTGCATAATTTGCTGATAAATTAAAAAAATATTTTATTTAAATTTGATAATGCTATAATTTTTTTAGAATATTAGGAGGTATTATGATATTCAATATTTATGGTACCTATTCCCTTTATTAACTTTTGGGATGGGTATTAGTGTTCGTCGGTTTAATCGTATGTAATGAACTGGCACGAAGAACAAAAATAGGTGGTATCATCTTCTTCTTAGCTATTCCAGCTTGTTTGACAATTTATTTTGTCATTTTGACTATCTGGGGGAAAGTCGATCCTAATTCCTGGGCAGCTAGTAACTGGACATTTACTAAGATGAATTCATGGTTCCACTATGCAAAGTTGTATGCTGCCACAGCAGGATGTATCGGCTTCATGATGATCAAATATGGCTGGGGAATTGGTAAAAAGAATTGGTTTAAACCTTTCCCATTCATCATTGTTGCAATCAATATTTTAATTGCTTGTGTCAGTGATTTCGAATCAGCTATCAAAGGTGCTCAAGCAGCAACTGAAGGAACAGCTGGTTGGTGGAAATCCAGTGAAGGCGTCTGGTTATATGGCGGATGGTGGAACTGGGTTAATGGTATTGCTGGCCTTATCAATATTGCATGTATGACCGGTTGGTGGGGAATTTATTCTTCAAAGAAAAAGCAAGATATGTTATGGCCTGATATGACATGGGTATATATTATTGCTTATGATATTTGGAACTTCGAATATACATATAATAATTTGCCAACTCACTCATGGTATTGTGGTTTAGCATTATTATTAGCTCCAACCTTTGCTAATTTATTCTGGAATAAAGGCGGTTGGATTCAAAACCGTGCAAATACATTGGCCATATGGTGTATGTTTGCTCAAGTAGTTCCTTATTTCCAAGATGCTTTACCATTTAATGTTGTAACATCTGTTTATGGTCCTGCTGGTGATCTTTCTGTAGCAACTGGAGTATCTGCACCGACTGTTGCTGATCCAAAGGCACAAGGAGTAATTGCGATATTAGCACTAGCGGTTAATGTGGTGGCGTTGACGATAATTATAAGGCGCGCTATTTTGCAAAAGAAGAATCCATATACTCACGAAATCTTTACGGATCAAAAAGATTTCCAAGAAGCAATGTTAAGAAGAGAATAAAAAAGACCAGTCCGTTAAAGCGCAGTTTCCTTAGGGAATTATTAAAACTAAATTATAGAATTACGCTTTCAAACGATGACAAAAGGTTCACGGAAAAATCCGTGAGCCTTTTGTGTATCAAACAACAGAGATGTTATGCGGTTAAAAAAAGATTTAACTGTAATGAATAGAAATGAAACGCAAACGGAACTCATCCAGAATACATTGTTTATAATATTTGAAGCGAAATTGCAAGCAAGACATGTAAGAAGAATGCGATAACAAAGAAAAGACAGATAAGCATTGATTATAATCTTTATAAAATCTTAACGCCATCAACAAGAACCCTAATGCTATCTTTATGAAAAATATGATATCATAATAACGATAAACGGAATCGAGGCTTTTGCATGGGAATACTAAAAAGGAAACTATCATCCTTTCAGATAATACTAATAGAATTCGCGGGAGTTATTTTGCTCGGCGCATTTTTACTTACCTTGCCGATTTCTTCAAAAACTCACGAATGGACATCGTTTATCGACGCCCTTTTTACTTCGACGTCCGCCGTATGCGTAACGGGACTTATCGTGTTCGATACGGCAACGCACTGGACGATATTCGGGCAAATTGTTATATTATTGCTGATTCAAATCGGCGGCATGGGCATCGTTACCATAGCCGTGTCTCTTGCCGTTATTTCCGGCAAAAAAATCGGGCTGTTCAGCCGCGAAACAATGAAAAATGCGATTTCTGCGCCAAACGTGAGCGGAATAGTCCGCCTGACCGGATTTATAATCAAAGGTATATTTTTGATTGAACTTATCGGCGCGCTTGTTATGATGCCCGTATTTTGTATAGATTACGGCGCCGAAGGAATTTGGCTGTCGATTTTCCATTCCGTGTCGGCGTTCTGCAATGCCGGGTTCGATATTATGGGGACGAAAAGCGGCGAATTTACTTCTATCACGCGCTATTCGGCGCAACCTGTCATCAACATTACGATTATGTTGCTGATAATTATCGGCGGTATCGGTTTTTTGGTATGGGAAGACGTTTGCAAACACAAGTGGCGAATCAAAGAATATCGCACGCAAAGCAAAGTGGTATTGATTGTAACCGCCGCGCTTATTGTTTTGCCCACGATATACTTCTTCTTTTTTGAATTCAGCGATTTACCTGTCGGTAAGCGAATACTTGCTTCTTTGTTTCAATCCGTAACGCCGAGGACGGCAGGGTTTAATACGGTAGATCTTACGGCGATCAGCGATACGGGATTATACCTGATGATTATTCTTATGTTGATAGGCGGTTCGCCCGGTTCGACCGCAGGCGGTATGAAAACGACGACGGTAGCAGTTTTATTTTCTTCCGCTTTTTCCGTGTTCAGAAAAAAAGACAATGCGGAACTTATGAAACGGCGCGTTGACGATGAAACGGTTAAGACGGCTTCGGCGATATTTATAATGTATATAACCCTGTTTTTATTAGGCGGAATGGCTATAAGCGCGATTGAAAATTTGCCTGTTACGTCATGCCTTTACGAAACCGCTTCCGCCGTCGGCACGGTAGGTCTTACTCTCGGAATTACCCCGACGCTCGGAATTGCGTCCAAGTTGATTTTGATATTATCTATGTTTTTCGGACGCGTCGGCGGATTGACGTTAATATATGCCGCTTTCGGCACACATAAAAAGCAAGCGGCAAAGTTACCGACGGATACGATTGCAGTCGGTTAAGGAGGTTTTATATATGAAAACGAAATCTGTTTTATTGATAGGTCTCGGACGTTTCGGGAAATACATCGCAATGAAATTACACGAATTAGGACACGAAGTCATGGCGGTAGACGAAAACGAAGAAAGAGTCAACGACGCTATGCCTTATGTGACTGACGGACAAATCGGCGACAGCACGAACGAAGCGTTGTTGAAATCGCTCGGCGTAAAAAACTACGACGTCTGCATTGTAACTATCGGCGGAGACTTTCAAAGTTCTCTTGAAACTACCTGCCTATTAAAAGAGTTGGGCGCGCAAAAGGTTGTGTCTCGCGCCGAACAGGACGTGCAGGCAAAATTTCTTCTGCGTAACGGCGCAGACGAAATTATTTATCCCGAAAAACAACTTGCCACATGGGCTGCAATCCGTTACAGTTCCGACCACATTCTCGATTACATAGAACTCGGCGATTCCTGCTCGATATTCGAGGTTTCCGTTCCGTCGGCATGGGTGGGGAAATCCGTTGTAGAAATCGATATTCGCAGAAAATACAACGTAAATATTATCGCGACAAAGAAAAACGGAAAAATCAATGCCGTTGTTACCGCCGACACGGTTCTCTCCGCAGAAGAAACGCTTTTAGTTCTCGGGGAATACAAAGCAATGCGGAAATGCTTTGATATTTAACAGCCGTAAAAACGGATTGCCTACTGCCACAAAAATTAAAAACGACTCAGAATTATGGAGTTCTCGATCCGTGGCAAATATTCTTGAAAATTTGGAATATACGGGATGCACAGTCAATTTCAAGTCGTATAAGAAGTCGTATAAGTCAAAAAAGCGCATTGATTTACCCAAAGAAGACTGGGCAATCTTTGAAAACACGCAGGAAGCGATCATTGACAAGCAGACTTTTGAAACCGTTCAAAAAATTCGTCAGGCAAAACGCAGACCGACCGATATGGGCGAAATGAGTCCTCTTTCGGGACTGATTTACTGCGCCGACTGCGGAAAGAAAATGTATCTTTGCCGTTGCACGACGATGAAATAAAAAGAATACTTCAACTGTTCGACTTATCGCAAAAAGAAGAGAAAATACTGCACTTCTCATCAGATAACGGTCGAAGCGTTGGCGGTTATAATTCAGGACGATTTGCGGCGAATGATTTATTTTGCGCAACAGCAAAGAGAAATGTTTTTGCAGACGTTACGGAAAAATGTTGCAACGAGAACGGGAAAAGAACTGAAAGAGTATTCAAAGGAAATTAAAACTTCGGAAGAGCGTAT
>FR893356.1 GCA_000433315.1 Firmicutes bacterium CAG:345
TAGATTATGTAAAACTTGAGGATAAGACATATACTGATTATCCTTTGAGTAAAATTTATACCTTGAGAAAAAGCAGCGATATTTCTTATTATTATATAACTTCAAGTTATTCTAATAATGGTTATGGGAGCTGTTTTAATTTGGATGAAAAAGGAAGAATTATTGAAACTGCTGATAATATTCCTTATGTTTGTTCTAAAGATAATCTTTTAAAAAATATTCCGACAAATATCAATGTTGTTGAAGATAAAAATTTTGCTTTTAATAATTTGGTCAATAGTTCCAGTTATCTTCTTGAAAGCGGAAAAAATATAGTATTTGAAACATCTACTATGGTATTATCACAAAATAAATATCTAGCGACATTGTTTATAAAAAAGCTCGAAGAAACAAAAGAAGCAAAGATAAGATTACAAATAATAAATGGAGAAGAAAAAGAAGAAACTTATCTGATAGATGAATATATTCCTTCTTCATCATATGTTTTCAGCTGTTTAGGATATATAGCAAAAAAAAGCAATACCAGAATAAATGTGAAGATAGAGAATATAGGAACAAGTAAAGTACTTATAAAAGAAATTCAACTATTAAAAAACTATGGAACAATAAAATATGAATATGAAGAAGATAAAGTAAAAAGCATATCCGATGGAGAGAAAAGGATAGAGAATTTTTATGATGAAAATGGTAGAGCTATATATAGTTATGGACAACAAGAAAGTGGAATAACAACATATAAGAAGAATAATAAATATAATTTACCAGAGAAAGTAGAAGATTATTTAGGTAATATTCAAGAAAATGAATATACTCATGTTCCCAAAGAATATCAAATAGAAACAGAAGGAAACTGGAAAGTAACAAAAAGTAGAGCAAAATTAGGAAAAGAAACCTTTGAGCAAGAAAGAGAATATGATGATGAAACATGGAACTTGATAAAAGAGATAGATAATGAAGGAAAAGAAACCAAATATAGTTATGGAGAAAC
>FR893357.1 GCA_000433315.1 Firmicutes bacterium CAG:345
TTCTTTCTTTTTTTCGATCGCGAACGAAAAAATAGTTGAATTTATTGTAAATTTGTCGTTTTTTTTCTATAATTTATTTGTTAAGGAGATTTTGTTATGCCAGAAATGAGTAAAAAATATGTTCCTGAGTTCTTAGGAGACAAAAATCCTCGTAAGAATGTTTTAAAACTTGCTAGGAAAATAACCGATTGTATTGATCATAAAATCGGTGGTGTAACGACAAACGATCCAGAATATTGGGGACTTGCATGTATTCTTACTGATGATATGGTAGATATAGCCCTAACAATGAAAGTTCGTCATCATTATACATATGAAGATCTTTGGAAAATGAATAGTAAATTTTCTGATGAGGAATTTAAAGCTATTCTTGAAAAAATGTGTCAAATAGGTATTTTAGAATATGATTATGGTGATCATTATGATGACAATGGTCCTATTCCTAATACATCTCATATTCGTAGATATGTTTTACCAATGTTTGTTCCGGGTTCTGCTGAATTTACAAACATGGTAAAAAAACAAATGGATGAACATCCAGAATTAGCAATGTTTTTTGAAAGAATGACTTTCTTACCACTTGCTAAAGTAACTCCAATGGTTCCTCCAGGTGGTGCAGGTATTGGTATGCATGTTATTCCTGTAGAAAAGGCTATCAATATGCAAAATGAAACAATCAATATTGAAAAAATTTCATATTGGTTAAAGAAATATGAAGGTCACATTGGTGTCAGTATGTGTTCTTGCCGTTATGGTAGAGCTCAACTTGATGAAGGATGTGGTGATGATCCAGAAAACTGGTGTATTGGTGTAGGTGATATGGCTGATTATTGTCGTGAGACTCTAAAAGGTCATGATATTTCTTATGAAGAAGCTATGCGAATTTTAGAAAACGCTGAAAAAAATGGCTTCGTTCATCAAATTACCAATATTGATGGCGAAGGCAAAATTTTTGCTATTTGTAACTGTAATATTAATATTTGTAATGCTTTAAGAACTTCACAATTATTTAATACTCCTAATATGTCAAGAAGTTCATTTACTGCTAACGTCGATCGTGAAAAGTGCGTCGCTTGCGGTAAATGTGTTGAAATTTGCCCTGCAGGTGCTGTTAAATTAGGACAAAAATTATGCACAAAAGATGGTAAAGCTGTTACTTATCCAAAACATGAATTACCTGATAATCTTCCTTGGGGTGAAGATAAATGGGATGAAAACTATCGTGATAATAATAGAATTAACTGCTATGAAAAAGGAACTGCTCCATGTAAAACTGCATGTCCAGCCCATGTCGCTGTTCAAGGTTATATTAAGTTAGCTAAAGAAGGAAAATATCAAGAAGCTTTAGCTCTTATCAAGAAAGATAATCCTTTCCCTGCTATTTGTGGACGCATTTGTAATAAACGTTGTGAAGCTGCATGTACTAGAGGAAATATTGATGCTCCTGTTTCTATTGATGCAATTAAGAAATTTATTGCAGCGCAAGACTTAAATGCTGAAACAAGATATGTTCCTGAAATTGTTATTCCATCCAATGATTTAAAACAATGGCCTGATAAAATTGCCATTATTGGTGCTGGTCCTGCTGGATTAAGTTGTGCTTATTATCTTGCAACTATGGGTTATAAACCAACAGTATTTGAAAAAAATGCTAAAGCTGGTGGAATGCTTACTTATGGAATACCTAGTTATAAACTTGAAAAAGATGTTATTGAAGCTGAAATTGATATTCTAAGAGCTCTTGGTGTTGAAATTAAATGCGGTGTTGAAGTTGGTAAAGATGTTACAATTAAGCAATTAAAAGAAGAAGGATATAAAGCTTTCTATGTTGCTATTGGTTGCCAAGGTGGCAGATTTCCAGGTGTTCCAGGTGAAGATGCCGAAGGCGTTAAAATTGCTGTTGATTTCTTACATGAAGCAACAGAAAATCATGAACAAGTTATCAAAGGTAATGTTGTAGTTATCGGTGGTGGTAATGTTGCAGTAGATTGTGCAAGAACAGCAAAAAGATTTAATGCTGATTCTGTAACATTAATTTGCCTCGAAGACAAAAATTCAATGCCAGCTTCAAACGAAGAAATTGAAGAAACAGAAGCTGAAGGAATTAAGGTTTTAAACTGCTGGGGTCCTAAAGAAATTGTTAAAGATGAAAATGGAAAAGTTAAAGCAATTACATTGAGAAAATGTCTTAGAACAATTGATCCGGAAACTAAAAAATTTTCACCAGTTTATGATGATAAGTATTTAATGACGATTGAAGCTGATGAAATTATATGTGCCATTGGACAAACAATTGTTTGGAACGATTTGTTAAAAGATACAAAAGTCACTTATTGGAGAGGTAATTATCCAATTGCTGATGCTTTAACATATCAAACAGCCGATGAGGAAATTTTTGTTGGTGGTGATGTTTATAGTGGACCTAAGTTTGCTATTGATGCTATTGAAGCAGGAAAAAATGCTGCTGAATCATTACATCGTTTTGTCCGTCCAGGTGCAAGCTTAACAATTGGACGTAATAGACGTGATTTCGTTATGTTGAATAAAGATGATATTTCAGTAGGCGGATATGATTTAACTCCACGTCAAGAAGCTGGAATGGATGAATCTATTGATTATAAAAATTCATTTGTTGATGCACATAAGACATTAACAGAAGAACAAGTATATAAAGAAGCTTGCCGTTGCTTAGGTTGTGGTGTTTCTGTTGTTGATCCTAATAAATGTATTGGTTGTGGTGTCTGTACAACTCGTTGTAAGTTTGATGCTATTCATCTTGTTCGTGATCATCCAGAATGCAGTACAATGGTTAAATCTGAAGATAAATTTAAAGCTATTCTTCCTTATGCAGCTAAGCGTGCTATGAAGATTTGCTTCGGAAAGAAAACTCCAGAAGAAAAAGAATCAATCAGAAAACACAAAGAATATAAAAAAGCAAAAAAGGCAAGTAAGAAAGAAACACAAAATGCATGAATTAGGCATAGTCTTTAGCATTATAAATAGTGTTGAAAATGTTGCTAAAGAAAATAATGTCAAACATGTTGATGTTGTCGAATTGGAAATAGGTGAAGTTTCAACAATTGTTAATTCATATCTTGAGGATTGTTGGAAATGGGCAGTTAATCGAACAGAAATTCTAAAAGACTGTGAATTGAAAATTGATGTTATTAAAGCCATTAATATATGTGAAGATTGTGGAGAAAAATATTCAGCGATGAGTTATGGTCGAACTTGTCCTAAATGTTTATCTCCCCATACACATATTATTCAAGGTACAGAAGTAAATATTAAAAATATTATGGTAAACGAAGATGAAGAATTATAAAATTATCGAAGTTAAAGAGAGCATTTTTAAGCAAAATGATCAGGATGCTAATTTGTTAAGAAAAAAATTAAAAGATCAGCATACATTTTTGCTTAATTTAATGGCATCTCCTGGTGCAGGTAAAACTACCACTTTAATTCAAATCCTTAGTATTTTAAAATCAAAATTGAAAATTGGGGTTATGGAAGCCGATATTGATTCAGATGTTGATTCTAAAAAAATATTAGAAAAGACAGGTATTGATTCAATACAACTTCATACTGGTGGAATGTGTCACCTTACAGCACATATGACAGAACAAGGAATTGATGCCCTAGATGATCATTATGATTTTCTAGTTTTGGAAAATGTAGGAAACTTAGTATGTCCAGCTGAATTTGATACAGGAAGTCATTTAAATGCTGCTATCTTATCAGTTCCTGAAGGCGATGATAAACCATTAAAGTATCCCTTGATGTTTCAAGTTTGCGATTTGGTAATAATTAATAAAATTGATGTTGCACCATATTTTGATTTTGATTTTGCAAAAGCTAAAGAAAATATTCTTATGCGTAATCCTAATGCTAAAATATTTTGTATATCAGCAAAAACTGGTGAAGGATGTCAAGAACTTGCTAATTATCTTTTGTCAATTATCGATTAAAATAAGCCGCGTTTTTGCGGCTTTTTATGTACTTTAATTGAATTAAATGGTAATATAAACACATGGGAAATTTAGAAAGTAAAATTGCTGAAGGAGAAGGAAAACATACTCCAGCTGCAAATAATAATAAAGAGATCAATGAAATAAAAATTGATACTTCTAATTCAACAAGAAGAAGAGATTCAGTGACGACTATTTCAAGTTTTGTTCTTACAACACTTACAACTGTGGGAGGGGTTTCTCTTATTGGTTCATCTTTTATTAAAACTGGTCAAAATTCTAATCATTTAGGAAATATAACTTCAGCAATCTCTGTTGAAAATATTTTTTCTAATTCAGTAATATTATCAGTTGAAATAACAAATTTAGAAGATAACGATGGTGAATTACATATCGAAAATCGTTTTTTCTCTAAGATATATCCTTTGCAAGAAGGAGTCAATGAAATTCATTGTACTGGTCTATCAGATAGAACAACTTATAATGTAGAGGTTATAGTTAAAGATACTATTATTTCAAAAACAAATTTTAAAACAACAATAGAAAAAGAGATGCCATTGAATAGGTGGTAATATGAAAATTAAAAAAATTGAAAATTTTAAAGAAATGAGTAAAAAACAAAAAAGAAGAAGTTTAATTATTTCTTCGATATTATTTTTAATCGGAGTTGGAATAATTGTTTCATTTTGTTTTTATGAAAAGATTTATGGAGCTGATTCAATTTTCCAAAAAGATTATTTCAATAATCAAATTTTAAATGGTATAGTTCATATTGTTCCAAGTATACTTAATACTTTAACAATTGTCGTTATTTGCTATTTCTTAAATAAACTACTTAAATGGATATTGACAAAATGTTTTGCAAAAACAAATAGAGGAATAACTATTTTAAGATTGTTACATAGCTTTTTAAGATGGATGATAGTCATTATTGCTGCTTTTGCTATTCTTTCAACTTGGGGAGTAAATACATCTACTTTATTAGCAAGCGCTGGTGTTTTAACATTGGTTATAGGTCTTGGAGCACAATCGCTTGTCGCTGATGTTGTTGCAGGTTTGTTTATTGTAATCGAAGGAGAATATCTTGTAGGTGATATCGTTGTTATTGATGGATGGAGAGGAACTGTAAAGGAAATTGGAATTAGAACCACAAAAGTTGAAGATGCTGGTGGTAACCTTTTAATTATCAATAACTCTGAAATTAAATCATTGATAAATCAAACAACGGAGTTATCGGTTGCAAAGTGTGTAATGAGTGTTGACTATTCTGAAGATATTGAAAGAGTAGAGGAAGTTATAAAATCTAATTTAGAAGAAATTGGTAAAAATATTCCTGGAATAATAGAAGGACCTTTCTATAAAGGAATTAATGAATTAGCAGATTCATCCGTCGATGTTTTGATGGTTGCAAAGTGTAAAGAGGAAGATATTTACCAAGTTCAACGTGATATGACAAAACAATTCTATCTTTTATTCAATAAGAATAATATTAATATTCCTTATAATCAAATTGTAGTTACTAATTCTGAAAATATAAAAAAGAAATAATAAAAAAGCTGAGATTGAACTAAAAATTCTTTCTCAGCTTTTTTAATGTTTAAAAATATTAGTTTTATATTAGACATTTAATGTTTTAACACATGACCATTGATAATCAGTAGCATCCATTTCAGAATTGAAATGAGGAGAGAATGTACCATTATTCAAATATTCTGCGAAAGTTGCATAATGATCATCTGTATATAAAGCAACTGGAGCATTGCTATAATTTGTTGCACCTTTTGATTTAGAGAAACCTGCTTCAAAAATTACAACTCTGCCAGAACCACGGGAATTCTTACTATAGTGACCATCAATATCAATGTCGAATTCATGATAAAGAGGATAATTATTCGATAGATAATTTGCCCAAGGGACACTTGTAGCGTAACCATTTGTCCTTTTATATGTAGAAATGCAACGGAAATTAGATCCGAAAACTTTTGCTGGTTCACTGGAATTATTGCTTTTGGCATAATTAGCAGGAGCTTCATTAAATGCTATAAAATAATTAGCAACATCCATTGGATCAATTTGCATGGCATCATCTTTAACTTCAGGATGGTCGATTACATAATTTAAATCATAATAAGTATATTTTTTATATGATTTAACCACATAAGAATCACCATCTGTTTCAATATCGATTGGAACAGTAACATAGCTTTCACCAGGAACTAATTTTCCATCAAAAGTTACGGGATTTAATCTCGTAAATTGATTACTTGTACCATAATCTAAATAGTTAGTATTATATGAAATTTCATTTCCGGTATAGTATATTGTCATTTCTTTAATGGTTAAATCAACATCACCAGTTTCAATTTTAAAGAAATTTGATTCAGGAATTACAAAAGAAAATGTTGAATAATTAGTTGCAGAAATTGGCATTGAAGTACTTTTTGATGTTGTATTATCAATACCATATCTAAGTGTAGGATTTTTAGTACCCTCTAAAGTTCTGTATGTGATATCGATTTTACGAATGCCTGAAATTTTATTTCCATTATAAAGAAGACCAGGTAAAGAAGGGGTATTATAAATGTTTAGAGCTGGCTTAATTGTTAAAATTCCATCAGTGTAATAAGCAGCACGATAATAGTAGAAAAGAAATCCATTTATAGCAGTTCTATCATAATTATCACTATATCCACCATACGAAATAGTTGTATTAATCACTAATTTATTTAAAGAAGAATCATCAAAAGAACTTGAAAAAGAACTTGAAGAAGTTGAAGTACTAATATTATTTGATGAAGACGTACTTGAGAAACTAGAAGAAGTTGAACTGGATGTATTACTTGAACTAATATTAGTATTAGTAGAACTATTAGAAATAGTAGAACTTGTAGAAGAACTTGAAGTAATAGCAGTGCTTAAAGAACTAGAAGAACTAGAACTGCTATTGACATATATAATTTTGCAAGAAGTTAGTAAAATTGCAGGGATAGCTAATAAAAATAATTTTTTCTTCATCGGAAACCTCATTTAGTAAATTATATAATTTTTTTATTACTTTAGCAAAGTATATTTAAATAGCTTCTTCTTTTTTAGAAAAAAGTTTAATTAATTTTTCCATTCCATAAAAGGCTAAAGAGCCAAGAGCGTTGCCTAAACCCATATAAATAAACCATAATATTTCATGCCAATTTAATGAGCCCGCATAAGTATAGTAACAAGCATTAGCTATAACGTGTTCAAAACCACAAATGATAAATAAAGAGATAGGGATGAAGGCGAAAATTACTTTTGCAAGAGGATAACTAGCTCTTTTATGTCCTTCTACTGCAAGATAAATCATCATGCCGCATAAAAAAGATAGTATAGATACTTCAAACCAACGTTCATGATCTTTTATACTAACCAGATTTTGGCAAAAAGAGATAATATTATCATTGATAACATATGTTTGTTTTATTAAAAAAGATATACCGATAACACCGATTAAATTTCCAATAAAGCTAATTAGTAGTTTTAGAAGATAATTTGGTTTATTTTCAAATATGTATCCAACTTTACCAGTATAAAGCCAAAAATCAAAATGGATAATTGTAAATAATCCTATTCCAAATAAAAAAGATCCTAAGACTTTTAACCAGAAAATTCCTTGGCTGGCAAGTACAAGATAAAAAGTGGCACCAAAAGCAATAGAGAAACCGGCCATAATAGAACTAATTAAAACTTTTAAATATTTCATTTATTTTTCTCCGCTCTATAAAATTACAATAATTAAATAATTTAATCAATAAAAATAGTTATAAATCAATTTATTCCTTAGTATATCTTGATTTTTAAAGTGTTTTTTGCTATTAAAAATATAACATTTATAAATAAAAAAAGAGGTATATATGGAAAGAGTTGCAGATAAACTTAAAGATCTTTTGGATAAATCTTATTCACCATTTCATGTTGTTTTAAATATGGAAAATGAACTGTTAAACAAGGGATTTATCAAGTTAGATGAAAAAGAAAATTTTAATATAACAGCAGGAAAAAAGTACTTTGTTACTAGAAATGATTCATCTGTTATAGCATTTAAAATTCCAGAAAATCTAACTGAATTTGCTTTGCAAATTACAGCAACTCATACTGATTCACCATCATTTAAAATTAAGCCAAATCCAGTTATAAGAAAATTGAATTCCGTTTTATTAAATGTTGAACCATATGGAGGAATGATATATTCGACATGGTTTGATAAACCATTATCCATAGCTGGGAGAGTTATGGTAAAAGAAGATAATAAGATTGAAACTCATCTTTTAGCTGTGGATGAAGATTTGTTGATTATTCCAAATGTAGCAATTCATATGAATAGAGAAATAAACTCAGGATATATTTATAATCCTTCACGTGATCTTATTCCATTACTAGGAACAAATATAGGTGATGATTTTGATTTTAATAAGTTTTTGTTGCGAGAATTGAATATTGATAAAGGTGAAATTATTGGACATGATTTATTTTTATATAATCGACAAAAAGCTAGTTTCATCGGATATGACAAAAGTTTATTTGCCTCGATGCGCTTAGATGATCTATCGAGTTCATATACGGCATTATTAGGATTTCTAGATGGAAAAAATTCTGAAAATATAAGTTTATTTGCTTCATTTGATAATGAAGAAGTTGGAAGTTTAACAAAACAAGGAGCAAACTCAACATTCTTAAAAGATACTATAAAAAGAATTATAAAAGCATTAGGTGGAACATATGATGATTTTGAAAAAATTGCTTCAAAATCAGTGATGATTTCTATTGATAATGCACATGCTAATCATCCAAATAGACTAGATTTATCTGACTCTACGACAAATGTCATGCTAAATAATGGTATTGTTATAAAATACAATGCCAATCAATCATATACAACTGATTCATATTCATCAGCGATAGTTAAAGCAATTTGCCAAAAAAATAAACAAAACTATCAGGAATTTACCAATAGATCCGATCTTCGCGGTGGAAGTACTTTAGGAAATTTGTCAAATAGTGAAATATCTTTGACATGTGCTGACATCGGTATTGCCCAATTGGCAATGCATTCTTCCTATGAAGTATTGGGCACTTCTGATATAGAAGAAATGAAAAAATTTGTTGAAACATTCTATTCAACAACAATAGAACTCAATGGAAATAGTATAAATTTAAAATAAATCTTTAAGAGATAAAAATATGAAAAATAAATTATCATTGATATTGCTAAGTGCTTTATTTTTAGTTTCATGCACAGCAAATAGCTCGACTTCAATTAATACTTCAAATTTTTCAAGTTCTAGTAGTACTGTTTCTTCAGTAAGCTCTAGTTCAAAGTCAAACACATCTATCTCTTCATCAATCACTAGCCCATCTTCTTCAACAACAAATTCTTCGAGCAGTAAAGTTAGTTCATCTTCTATTGTTATTCCTAGCGCTTCAAATAATCCAAGTTATGATGAAACTCAAGATATAGTTATTAATTTAAATAATGATGAAATAAATGTTACTAATAATAATGGATTTGTCATTGTAGAAAGCGAAAGAGTTTGGGTTTTAAAAGGTGGAGTTTATATTTTAAAAGGAGAAATGGCTGGTCAAATTATAGTCAATGCTCCAGATGAAGAAGTTGAACTCGATTTTTCTGGTGTTGCTATTTCATCAGATAAATATTGTCCAGTTTTAATTTTAGATGCTGATGAATGCGATATTTCAGCTAAAAAAGGAACAAAAAATACAGTTATAGATAATAGAGAAGATGATACTGATTATGCTGCAGCTATTTATTCTACTTGTGATTTAACTTTAAAAGGCAAAGGTAATTTAACAGTAACGAATAATTTTAATAATGGTATTCATACGAAAGATGATTTAAAGATTAAAAATTTAGCTTTAAATGTCACCGCTAAAAATAATGCTCTTAAGGGAAATGATTCTTTGACTTTAGAAAGTGCTAATCTAACAGCAATATCTAAACAAGGAGATGCATTAAAAACTAAAAATACCGATATTTCTTCAAAAGGAAACCAAAGAGGAACTATAACTATCGATGGAGGTACTTTAAATCTTTATGCAGCAACGGATGCTATCGATGCTAGCTATGATGTAATTATTGATGGCAATCCAGAAATTAATTGTTATACAAATAAATATTCTGAATATAGTGAAGAAATTGAAAGCACATCTAAGGACACTTTATATTTAAAAATTGATAGACAATTAGCAGGAAAATCTTTCTATGTTTTGTTCACCATGGAAGATGGAAGTGAAAAGTTTGTAGAACTAAAAGATTATTCAGTAGGATTTGATAGAAATACTTACTATAATTTTTCAGTACTAAATAACGCAAAATATATAACTGTTTATGTTTATAATTCAACGACTAGTTCACTAGATGATAATTATTTATATAAAAGTGAAAAATTGCCGATTAATCAAGAGTTAGATTGTCTCAATTTGAGTTTAAGAAATGCTAGTTTGAATACAAGTTGGAGTCAATATCGTGGAAATTCTGGTAATTTTGGCCCTGGTGGAAATCATTTCGAAGATGGAAATGCAGAAAAATCAACCTATTCTAATAAAGGAATAAAAGCAGATAATAATATTGAAATTAAAAGTGGAAAAATATTTATTAAATCGCATGATGATGCCATTCATGCCAATGGAGATGAAGAGTTAGAAAATGGTGAAAAAGGATTGGGAAATATTACTATAAGTGGCGGAGAGTTGACATTATATTCAGATGATGATGCTGTTCATGCTGATTACAATTTAACAATATCTGGAGGTAATATAAATGTTACAAATTCCTATGAAGGATTTGAAGCAAATATTATTACGATTAATGGTGGTACAAATCAAATTGTTTCATCTGATGATGCGATAAATGCTACTTATTTTAAAGAAGAACCAATGATAAATTTCGACGGAAGCATAACATATTTAAATGCTGAAGGAGATGGAATAGATAGCAATGGTAGTGTTAGTTTAACTGGTGGTTATGTTCTGGCAATAGGGCCATCAAATGGCGGAAATGGCGTTTTAGATTATGACCATAATTTTGTTGCTACAGGAGGTTATTTACTAGCAATAGGCGCAAGTGGAATGGATCAAGGAATCAGTGCAAGTGGAAATGCAAAAAGTTCAACACAAAAAATAACAACAAGTTCTGGGCAATATTTGAGTTTGATAGTTGATAATGAAACAATTATCGAATTTAAAATTCCAAAAAATCGCTTGAATTACTGTGTTTATTCATATGTTGGTAATACTGCAACCGTTAATTTAAATAATGAAGCGATAACGACAATTGGTGAAAATTTGTATTTTGTTTTAGAAAAATAAATTTAATAGAAAATGAAAAATAAAAAGAAAGAAAATAAAATAATAAGCTTAAAAGAAGTATATAAACCTTGACAAAAAGA
The DNA here is from genome assembly GCA_000433315.1 of Firmicutes bacterium CAG:345. Classification (NCBI taxonomy): domain Bacteria; kingdom Bacillati; phylum Bacillota; species Firmicutes bacterium CAG:345. Next base: position 11,408 of record FR893357.1, read on the forward strand.
GCATTTAAGTACTAAAATTTGAGTTGTTAGAAATAACATATTAAAGGAGAAAAAGATGACAAAAATTGTTAAAGTTTATGCCCGCGAAGTGTTAGATTCTAGAGGTAATCCTACTGTTGAAGTAGAAGTTACACTCGAAGATGGTACATTGGGTAGAGCAATTGTTCCAAGTGGTGCTTCCACAGGTGAAAGTGAAGCTTTGGAATTAAGAGATGGTGACAAATCAAGATTTGGTGGAAAAGGTGTTTTAAAAGCCGTTGCTAATGTAAATAATATCATTGCCCCAGCCGTTCTTGGTATGGAAGCTGATGATCAAATTGGTATTGACAATAAATTATTAGAATTAGATGGAACTCCATTTAAAAAGAATTTAGGTGCAAATGCTACATTAGGCGTCTCACTTGCTTGTGCTCATGCAGCAGCAGCTTTTTACAAGATTCCATTATATAAATATATCGGTGGTATCAACGCTAAAGTTCTTCCAACACCAATGATGAATGTTGTCAATGGTGGTGCACATGCTGATTCTACAGTTGATTTCCAAGAATTCTACATTATTCCTGCTGGATTTGAAACATTCCATGAAGCTTTAAGAGCAGGTGTTGAAACCTTCCATGCTTTAAAGGCTGTTTTAAAGAAAAAAGGATATGAAACAGGTGTTGGTGATGAAGGTGGTTTCGCTCCAAGTTGTAGAGAAGGAAATACTGAACCACTCGAATTAATCATGGAAGCTATTAAGAATGCTGGATATGAACCTGGAAAACAAATTTTCTTAGGAATGGATGTTGCTTCTAGTGAATTCTATAATCCTGAAACTAAAATTTATACATTAAAGAAATCTGGTCAAGGTGATAGAACAGCTGAACAAATGATTGAATGGTATAAGGAAATGATCGCAACATATCCTATTATTACTATCGAAGATGGTTTAGCAGAATCAGACTGGGAAGGCTGGGCAAAATTAACAGCTGAACTCGGTGACAAGATTCAATTAGTTGGTGATGACTTATTTGTTACAAATAAAGATTTCTTAAGAAAAGGTATTACAAGTAATGTCGGTAATTCTATTCTTATTAAAGTTAACCAAATTGGTACTTTAACAGAAACTCTCGATACTATCAGAATGGCTCAAACCAATGGTTATACTTGCATGGTTTCTCATAGATCTGGTGAAACTGAAGATACAACAATCGCTGACTTATCAGTTGCTGTTAATGCTGGTCAAATTAAGACTGGTTCAGCTTCTAGAACTGATAGAATGGCTAAGTACAATCAATTACTTAGAATTGAGGATGAACTTGGCGAAAAAGCTGTTTTCGAAGGCATTCATGCTTTCAAAAAATATCGCTTTACTAAATAATTAAAGTAAAAAATATGCCGCATTTGCGGCATTTTTTAATTGTTTTTTAGCATATTGAAATATTCATCAAAAGTTATTGAAAAAATAATGTGTGAATTGCTAATTTTAGAATTTTTAAAGCCTAGATGTTCGAAAAGTTTAATACTTCTTAAGTTTTCAATATGAATTTTTGCAATGACTTTTTCAATTCTCCATTTAAAGAAAACTTCTAAAAGTAAAGATTTTAATTCATATAAAGCAATTTGTTTTCCCCAATTTTCTGAATTTCCAATAGCGATAATAACTTCGTATTCTTTTTTTGAAATTATTGTAAATAAAGTAATAAATCCTAAACATTTTTCGTTTTCTTAATCTATTAGAAAAAATCTACCATCTCTATTTAAATAATATCTTAATAAGTTTATCTGTCCCGATTCAATTATATATTGTAAAGATGTAGCACTATTTTTATCTTCATTCAAAAACTTAGTTACATCTTTATTTTCTCACCACATGATAATATTTTTTGCGTCATTGGTAGTGACATCTAGCCGTAATTTGATTTTCATGGCTTTCTCCTTAATAAAAAATTAATTTGTAAAGCCTTTTAGAAAAATCTACCGATTCTTTGTTTTAATTATAGTATGATAAAAAAATAAAACAAGTGCGCATGGTTAGCGCTTTCATCATATTTCATTTTTTTATTAATGTTATATTATTGGAAAAAGGAGAAAATATGAAACAAAAGAAAGAAAAAATTGAAATCATCTCTGAACCAGCAGATATAACAGATATTTATTTTTCAACATCAAAAAGATTTTATAAAAGCAGAAGATTAAGAATTAGGTATTCTAATATTTATAATTGCAATGAATATTATTGGCATGGAATGTTGAGAAAAAATGCACAATTATGCATAAAAAGAAAAGATGGTACAACATTTCCAAAATTTTTAAATTATGGATATGGAATAACATTAGAAGGTTTTGCCAAAGATATGTTTAAAGTTGAAAATGCTAAAACCATAGTGGATAATGATCGTTCTTATAACTATATAAATGATCAAACTACATTGATATATGTTGGAAAAGCTAAGAAATATACATTCTGCATTAGGGTATATGGTGAAGAACAAAATTCTAATGATAGATGGGTTGTTATAAGTATTGGTGAATAAATTAATAGGTGTATAGTAAAAAATCTATACATCTTTTTTTATGAAATTATATCTATTGTTTAAAAGATAGTGAATTTCAATAAAAATCATTTTAAAATTAATAATTTATTTTAATGTATTGAAAGAATGCTCATACTTCTTTTAGAATAAGGAAGTTGAGGTATTGAGAAAAATGAAAATTGGTTTTGATAATGAATTATATTTAAAATTGCAATCAGAAAATATTTTGAAGAGAATGGAAGAATTTGGTGAAAAACTTTATATAGAATTTGGTGGAAAATTATTTGATGATTATCATGCATCACGTGTTCTTCCAGGTTTTCAACCTGATTCAAAGTTAAGAATGCTTTTAAGAATTAAAGAAAAAGTTGAAATAGTTATCGTTATCAATGCCAATGATATACAAAAAAATAAAATAAGAAATGATATCGGAATCAATTATGAAAAAGAAGTTTTGCGTTTAATCGATGCTTTTCATGATGCAAAATTAACCGTTGGATCTGTTTGTATCACTCACTATAAAAGTGTTCCACGAGTTGATTCTTATATTAATAAACTTAATCATTTAGGAATAGTTACTTATAAACATTACGAAATTGAAGGTTATCCTCATGATATTTCAAAAATTATATCAGAGGAAGGTTTTGGAAAAAATGAATATATTAAAACCAACCATCCTGTTGTTGTCATTACTGCTCCAGGTCCAGGATCAGGAAAAATGGCTACATGTTTAAGCCAACTTTATCATGATAATAAAAATGGCATAAAAGCAGGATATAGTAAATATGAAACTTTTCCAATTTGGAATTTACCTTTAACTAATCCAACAAATATTGCATATGAAGCTGCTACAATTGATTTAAATGATGTTAATATGATAGACCCTTATCATCTAGAAGCTTATAATAAATTGACAGTCAATTATAATCGTGATGTTGAAATTTTCCCAGTTTTAAGAAGTATGTTTAAAGCTATTTATGGAACTTGTCCATATAAATCCCCAACCGATATGGGAGTAAATATGGCAGGTTTTGCTATAGTCGATAATGATGTTGTTGAGAAAGCTTCTAAAGATGAAATAATAAGACGATATCTAGATGCTAGAGTGGATTATCGAAATGCGAAAATAAGTTATGAATCTTTAGAAAAGGCACTAGGATTATTACAAAAGGTAGGAATTAGTGTAAAAGATCGTAAATGTGTGGAATATGCCTTAAGAAAAAAAGAAAAGGCAGGAAGTGACTCAATGGCTTTAGAATTAGAAGATGGAACAATTATAACGGCTAAAACTTCATCTTTACTTTTAGCACCAGCGGCCTTGATTTTAAACGCTTTAAAATATTGTGCGAATATTTCAGACACAATTCCTTTACTTCCACGAATGATTATAGAACCTATTGCAAAATTGAAAACAGAAGTTCTGGGTAATCAAAATCCAAAATTACATGTAAATGAAGTTTTAAATGCTTTAGCAATTTCAGCTCAAACCAATCCTTTGGCAGAATTAGCCTTAAAAGAGCTCCCAAAACTTAAAAATTCTCAGGCACATTCAACAATAATTCTTTCAGAAGTAGATATGAATACTTTGAAAAAATTAAAAATTGATGTTACATGTGAACCAGAATATTATCAACATCGTTTATTTAATAGATAAAAAAGAGAAAGCGAATAATATTCGCTTTCTAAGAAATTTTGTTATGTAAATAATAATTTATTTGCTTAATTTTTTTAGATTAATCCGCTTTCCTTTAAAAGAATTTCTAAATCTGTTCCTTTAGTCTTTTTAATTGCAAATTTCAATAAAGCTTTTTCTTTTAAAGAAAGAGGACATTCTGCTACTGGTTTTTTATCGATGGCATAGTAGCAAGCTTTAAGCAATTCACGTACATCGTATTTGCTACCCCAAACTTCTGGTACAGCACGGTCGACATTTAAAAGAGTATAGGCAGCTTCCATACCAGTTCTAATCGAGTATTCAGTAGTGAAAATTGTATCACGAGGAGTTTCGGCAAATTGTCCAACAAAAGCAAAATTAACCGCACCATGAGGAACTACTAATGGTCTATCTTTTTCTTTTCTTGGTTGGAAGAAGGCATTGATATAAGGCATATAGCAAGTTGTAGTATTGCATCTATTAGTTGCATATTCTTCGATTTTATCTTTGCTTACGCCAATATGATATAACCATTCTTCGCATACTTCGATACCAGTACAATCGCGCATAGCCTTTTTAACATAGTTGCCATCTTTATTGGTGTTTAAAGAATAAACCCAGATCAATACGCTATTTTTCTTTTGAGATTTAAATTGAGGTTGACGATTAATAGTCCAAGACAAATACCAATTTTCAGTACTATCTTTTACTGTGACAATACCACCGGTGGTTACTTTTCCACTTCTTGGGTCACGTTTACAGATTTTCATTATGTGATTGATAATATCTTCATCGCTTGTTTCAATAGTGGCGCTCATCCAGTTAGTAGCATTGACATCTCCACAGAATTTCATTGGATTACCAAATTCACCATCGATTGCTTGAGCAGCAATGTTTTTCCATAAATCCCAAGATTCACCTTCGCCATTGACAATTTTAGATAAATCAGGAGCGACATTTTGACTTCCATAGCATGAAGTATCAGTACAGCATCCGTTGGTAATGATTACAAGATCATCCTCAATTAAATCGATACTTTGTTTTTTATTATCTTTAATATAAATAATTTGCTTTGCAACTTTTTTATCAGGTTTATTATCGATGACAACATTTTTTACATCAATACCAAATTCGATTTTAACGCCATGAGAAGTAAGGTATTTTACAAGTGGCAAAATCATTGATTCATATTGATTATATTTTGTGAAACGAAGAGCACTGAAATCAGGAAGACCATCAATATGATGAACATAACGACATAAATATCTTTTCATTTCCAAAGCTGAAGACCATTTTTGGAAAGCAAACATAGTTTGCCAATAAAGCCAAAAGTTTGTTGACCAGAATGATTCAGGTAAGACTTCAGAAATCTTTTTATCTTCCAAATCTTTTTCAGGTGTTATAAATAATTTTGAAAGAGCCATAGCAGATTGTTTATCAAGTTTAAATAATTTATCAGTATGAGCATCTTCACCACAATTAGTTGAAGCACGACATAAAGAATAATTAGGATCATGCTTATTTAACCAATAATATTCATCGAGAACAGATACACCTTCTTTTTCAATAGATGGAATATCTCGATACATATCCCACATGCATTCGAAATGATTATCCATTTCACGTCCACCGCGCATATAGAATCCTTTGGTTATATCTTTTCTACCATCGCAAGAACCACCAGCTAATTCTAGTTTTTCTAAAATATGGATATGTTCGCCTTTCATTTGACCATCTCTTAATAAGAAGAAAGCGGCAGATAATCCAGCTAATCCGGTACCGATAATATATGCACTTTTTTTATCGACACCTTGAGGCTTTTCAGGATGAGCGAATGCCTCATATGTTCCAGAACCATAATACATAATTTATACCTCCTATGTTTGAACAACTATAGATTAGTTAAGTTTATCAATATTTAGAATAAACAAAATTTATAAGTTGTATAATTTTTTTACAAATGGTAAGAAGTATAAAAAAATTAGACAATATTTCACTATTGTCTAATTTATTTGCTGAAATTTTTTAGTGCGTTCAGAATAGTACCTTCAATAAGAACACTTAATCGGGAAATGATCATTTTAGGATCATCTTTTAAGTCATTTTTAATCCAATCTAAGACCAAAGCAACAAAAGCTGATTTATAAAAATTTGCAATAAATTCTTTATCATCATCACTGACATGTAAGCCTTGAGCTTTTTCTTCAACAACGCCATAGATTAAAGGATAAACTAATTTATATAAATAATTTATTAATAATTCTAATGAAACATTTTTATAAATGTTTTTGATGAAGACTTCATCTTTTTTTAAAAGTTCAAAAATAGCCAAAAATCCAAGTTGCCATGTATCATATGTTTTATTATTAGCTAAAGCTTTGTCAGCATCCTCAAGGCAAATCCATTCAACAAGATCATAAATATCAGTGAAATGATAATAAAAAGTTTGCCTATTTATATCACATTTACTGGCAATTTCATTGACAGAAATATGATTAAAAGGCTTTTCTGTTAATAATTGTTTAAAAGCAAATGCAATAGCTTTTTTAGTAGTTAAACTGCTCATTTATACCTCATTTATATAATAATTATAAACCATAGTTATAGTAAATAGGATGTATTATTTAATTTAGCTCTTTATTTTTTAAAAAAGTGAAAATCACAGCAATCGCCACCATAACCAAGAGTTTGTGTTCTTGTAAATCCAATTTTATTTAATTCACCATAAGTTATATTGTCAACATCACAAAATAAACGACAAAGTTCAGGACATTCATTTTCAACGCAAGCCTGATGCCATAGACATTTTGTAATTGTGACATCAAAAGATTTTGCATCGTGTTTTTGTTTACTTTGCTGTAAATCAGTCTTCCGCATTATCTTTAAAAACATCTTGCTATATAATGAGTAAAAGCCAGGAACTTTTTCCATTTTAACCATTGAGTTGTGTTTAGATTTAGCAATATAATTAAGCATATAATTTTTCATATGGTTATTTGAATCTTCCATTGAGAAACCATAATTATTTAAAGCCTTATAAAGAGCAATTCTCGGTAAAATAGTATTTTTTAAAGTCTTAAGCTGATTCTTAGTTTTATTGAAAGCATTTAAAAAAATTTTATCTAAAATATTATTTTGCTCATCGAATATTTTTTGAGCAACTTCCGTATCAAGTTCTGAAAAAAGAAAATTTTTGATGATTTTCTGTTGTTTAATTTTCATAATTATACCTCAATGTAAATAAAATTTTTTCTTGAAAGAAGTATAGTCATAGATAAAATAGAGAATGCTAAATAAAATGGAGCTGATAACGGGAATCGAACCCGCGTGGCCAGCTTGGGAAGCTAGAGTTCTACCATTAAACTATATCAGCAACATATTTATTATATTTTAAAAATTAATTCTAATCAAGAAAAGAAATTTTTAAAATATTTAAAATTTATGGCTATAATTAATATAATTTTCTTGCATAAAAAATTATAGATTTGTATAATACAAGAAAGAGGTAGATATAAAAATGCTCGAAAACATCAAAGTTAGTTCAAAAACAAATCAAAGTAAATTAGCAGGTGCTATAGCTACTGCAATTCGCAATAATGGTACAACAACCATTTCTTGTGTTGGCCAATATGCTTTATTACAAGCCATCAAAGGTTTAACACTTGCACGCCGTTTCTTGGCTGAGGAAAAGATTGAAATCTATTCTCAAATAGATATGGAAGATGCTCCTAGAACTGAAACACCTGTTGCTGAAACTCCTGCTGA